>JANXLP010000409.1 GCA_025355125.1 Opitutaceae bacterium
ACGCATCGCCGAGCTCCTGCCCCACGCTTGGAAGCACGCGCGTGCGCTCGCCGCTGCCGCCGCCGCTACTGCGAGCGCGAACGCCACCGCGAACGTTCCGATCCCCGCCGTCGCTGTCTGATTCCATCCGCCAAGTTTAGCTGTTCTCTCCCGCCGCGTCCCCCTGTCAGGGTTGAACGCTTACGTTGTTGTCGATTCAACAACGTCACCCTATCGGACCGTCTCTTCCCTTCATCGGGGGCCCGGGCCGGCCGTCTACTCCGTCTAGGGAAACGCTGATTTAATCCCGTTCGGATCGCAGGCAAAAACCGGAGGAGAGGCACGCGGGTTGCTGAGGTAAGGGGATGAAGCACCAGACGACATTCGCGCACGCCGAGTTTACCGCGAAGAAGAAGCAGACGCGCCGCGAGCGGTTCCTCACGCGGATGGAGGAAGTGCTGCCGTGGGCGCAGTTGCTGGCAGTCATCGCGCCGCATTACCCCAAGGGCGAACGGGGCCGTCCGCCCATCGGCCTAGAACGCATGCTGCGGGTCTATTTTCTCCAACAGTGGTATGCGCTGGCCGACGAGGCACTGGAGGACGCGCTCTACGACAGCCAGGCGCTGCAACGCTTCGCCCGCATCGAAGTTGACGCCGAGGGCGTGCCCGACGCCACCACGTTGCTCAAGTTCCGCCGTCTGCTTGAGACCCGCGACCTGTGCAAAGCCCTCTTCACCGCGATCAACGCCGACCTCGCCGCGCGCGGCCTGCTGCTGCGCGAGGGCACGTTGGTGGACGCCACGCTCATATCGCGGCACCCTCCTCGACCAAGAACGAAAAACGCGCTCACGATCCCGAGATGCACCAGACGAAGAAGGGCAATCAGTGGTATTTTGGGCTGAAAGCGCACATCGGCGCGGACCGGGACAGCACGCTGGTGCACACCGTGATCGTCACCGCCGCGAACGTAGCCGACCTCACCCAGACCGCGCGATTGCTGCACGGCGCCGAAACGCAAGTGCATGCAGATGCTGGATACACCGGCGTGGAAAAACGGCCGGAGATCGTGGCGCTGGCGCGCCCGCTCGACTGGCAGATTGCCTGCAAACGCGGCCTGATCAAAGCGCTGGCCGAAGGCGCGCAAAAGGAGGCGATCAAAGCGGTGGAGCACGCCAAGGCGGCGGTGCGCGCGTTCGTCGAACATCCCTTCCACATCGTGAAGAATCTCTTTCGACACCGGAAGACACGGTATCGCGGACTGGCGAAAAACGCGCACCAACTCCACACCCTCTTCGGCCTGGCCAACGTGGTGATCGCCGCCCGCCTCGCCGCCGCGTGAGCCCGCAGCTGCGGAAGTGGCGGGGGGAACCGCAGCCGCGGCGCTCCGCGCGCCGCTTCGCACCGTGTTGCGGCCTGCTTTTCCCCAACCTCCGAACTCTGCGCCTTCCTCACACTCGGAAAACCGGCAATCCGGCTTTATTCAGCGCTTCCTTAGCTCCCGTCGGCTGAAAGGAATTCCAGATTTTTGGCCACAAAAAGCACAAAGGGATTCTGGCTGCGGCGGTGAGTGCGTGGCGCCTATGGGCGCGCGGGAGATGTGTTCGGAGCGGGAGGGATTTCTTGGGCTTTTCGTGGTTAGAATTCCGGAGGCTTGGGGCGCTTGTGGGCTCCACCCGCTGGCGCTCGCGGCCACAGTGGCATCAGACGTGTGGGATGCAGGGGGAGAGCGGAGGATGCGGACGGCGGCGGGGCGGATGGGACGGCGGACGAGTTCGCCGCGAGTCGGCGAGCGCATAGTTTGCACTGTCCCGGGTCTCGCTCGCTAAAGTGCATGACAGGCTCTTACCCCAAGGCTCTACTGCACGAAGCACAGAAAAACGGAATTAAACTATGAACGCAGCCCAAGCTTTTAAAGAACTCGTCATCGGTAATTCGTCCCGAGGAAAAGGGGCTAACGCCCTGATGAACGTCACGTTTTTTATGGGGGCCGGCTTCTCCAAGACTTGGGATACCAAGTCCCCGACCGGCTACGAGCTGTTCACCTTTCCAAAAGAATTCATCGAGAGCGTCGCCTCGGAAATCGAGATTGACGAACTACTGACCCAGCTGGGCTATCCGACCCTCGACGATACGGCGCCGACGAAGTTCAAGGAGCTGCTCTATAACTTGAGCATGCAACTCAAGTATCCGGGCATCCGCACGCGGTATATGGATGAGCACAGTCTCCACTATGTCATCAGTGAGATTAAGGCGCTCGTTCAGCAGCGGTTCGAGGCGGTGACGACGCTCAATCACTACGCGGTGGACCAGGACAAGTTTCTGCTCCCGCCGAAGCTGACGAACGACCAGTCCGACATCCTCCAATTTTTCCAGTGGTTGAGTGAACAGCAGAAACAGGATCGCGGGGTCGCCCACGGAGTGCACACGGACTTTTTGTCCACCAATTACGACTACGTGCTGGAGACCATTCTGGACAATACCGGCGAACGGAACGCGCTCCGGAACACTTATCGTGGCATCACCCCGTCGTTGGTCTGTGGGAAAAAGAACACCAACGTCGTGCAGGATTTTTGGTCGATCAACACGCTGATCAAGATCACCGGCGGCTTCGAAATCGTCCCTAACGGTAATAACTACGACATCGATTATCGCCAGCGCACGTTCGCCGCCCAACGGGAGATGCCGTCTGAGATCATGATGCCTTCCAAGGAGCAAAATTACACGAGCCCTTACTTCTCCGCCATTTTCCCCAAGGCGGTGCGCCTGCTGCAGGAGAGCCGCGTGCTGGTGATTGTCGGTTACAGTCTCTCGGAAGAGGATGCCTTGTTGCGGTTCTTGGTGCGGCAGTTTGCCGAGGACTTACGCGACGCCAGCGGCAAATATATTTTCTACATCGACTATACCAAACCGGAAATCCTGACCGAACGCCTGCAAGGGTGCTTCCGCTACATGAACCGGATGGATGCGGGCAACATCTTCACGCATTCGGGCGGGTTCGTGGAATGGATCAAGGACGTGATGGCCAAGGACTGATGTGATGTTCACGGCCGGCCGCCTGGGAAATTTGTCCGTTAAGCAGGGGTAGCACATCTGCCGAAAGGGAATCCGGATTTTTGGCCACAAAAAACACAAAGGGATCCTGGCTGCGGCGGTGGGTGCGTGGCGCCTATCGGCGCGATGGGGACTCGTTCGGAGCGGGAGGGATTCCTTGTGCTTTTTGTGGCGAAAAAATCCGAGGCTTGGGGTGCTGTTCAATCGCTGGCGCTCGCGGCTGCGGCGGGGAATCGGACGGGCGGGGTTTGAACTAACAAAACACGGCCAGGTCCTCTCGGCTCGGGCCTGCCCAACGCCAAAGAGGTCTATATCCACTAATTCGAGACAAACTCAGCCAGTTGACTACCTTCCGAATAATTTTGTTCTATCATGAGAAAACGGCATCTCGCGTTTTAGCCGAAAATTCCCATCGGGGAGCGGCTCGCGATTTATGATGCCAATGGAATACGCATGACTACCAACGGACAAAAAAAATCCACCATTCTATTCGTGGAAGACGATTTGGGTGTGCGCGAGACAACCGCGGATCTGCTCAGTTTTACCGGTGCCACCGTGCACACGGCCGTCAGCGGCCACGAAGCGAGCCGGTTTCTCGAGGCGAACGACGTGGACTTGGTCATCACCGATCTTTCGATGCCTGATGGGGACGGCAACTGGCTGCTTGCTTGGATCCGTTCCTCGCCGCGGCACCAAGACACTCGGGTGTTCATCATGTCAGCCCACGCGCAAACCGAAAGCGTGGAAGCGGGGCTCAAGGCGGGG
>JANXLP010000416.1 GCA_025355125.1 Opitutaceae bacterium
CATGTATAATGAGGAAGGCAAGGTCATCGCGGGCAAAGACGAATATCTCTCCCCCGAGCAGGCCAGCTACGCCGTTACCGACGCCCGCGCCGACATTTTCCCTCTCGGCATCGTCCTCTCAGAAGTTTTGCTCAGCAAAAATCTCTTCCGTGCCGTTGATCGCGCGCAATCGCGCCGCAACATCCTCACGATGCCGATCCCGCAGTTCGCGTCCCTGCGTGCCGACATCAAGCCCGACCTTGAGGCGGTTCTCCAGCGCTGCTTCCAACGCGACCGCGACAAGCGCTACCAATCTTCCCTCGATGTCCTCACCGATCTCGAAATGCATCTCTACGGCGCGGGCTACGGCCCGACCAACGAGAAACTCGGGGTCTATCTCAAAGACCTTTTTGATGTGCGCGACCCCGTGATCCCCGCGCTCCCGACTCGTCACCCCATGTGAGCGATGAACGCCTCCCTTCTTCATCCAACACATGAGCGGACACGGATTTAGCCAAGATCTCCGCCAGCGTCAGACGCAGTCCCTCGTCCTTGCGCCGCAACTTCGCCAGTCCCTGAAAATCCTTCAGGTCGCGGCGCTGGATCTGCGTTCCGTCATCCAAGAGGAGCTACAGGCCAATCCCACCATCGAGGAGATGCCGATGGACGGCGAGAGCTTGGACAAAGCGACCGACGACCGCGACGGACATGACGTCACCGATGGCGCCGGCGATAACGACAGCGACTCCGCTTCCCCTGCCCCCACCGACGACTCGCCCGTCAAAGGCGACGAAATGGATTTCACCAAGGAGTTCGAGATCCTCGGTAAGATCGACGAAGACTGGCGCGACCACATGGCCAGCGCCGGAGGTGCCCAGTCCTACACCTCCGAGGACGCCGAACGCCGTCAGCATTTTTTCGATTCGCTCGTCGCCACGACCTCACTGCAAGAGCACCTGATGCAGCAGGCCGAGCTCGCCGACCTCGACGATCCGACCCTCAACGCCCTCCGCCACCTCGTCGGCAGCCTGAATGACCGCGGCTTTCTCACCCAAAGCCCCGCCGACGTCGCACTTCAAACCGGCATCGCACTCGACGCCGTCAAAAAAGCCCTCGGCCTCCTTAAAGCCTTCGACCCTCCCGGCATCGGTGCACAATCGCTCGCCGAGTGTTTGCTCGCGCAGCTTTACGCCTTGGGCCGCGGTGAGTCGCTCGGCGCTCGCATGATCCGCGACCACTTCGAGCTGCTCACCCGTCGCCGCATCCCCGAACTCGCCCGCAAGCTCGCCGCCCCCGCCGACGACGTGCAGGCCGCCATCGAGGAAATCGGCAAACTCGACCCCGCCCCCGGCCGCCGTTTCGCCGAGGACAATAACCGCGTCGTCATCGCCGACGTCACCATCGAGAAAGACGGCGGTGAGTGGAAAATCTCGCTCAACAGCGACTACATCCCGCGCCTGCGCATCTCCAGCACCTACCGCGATCTCATCGCCAAGGGCACCCTTGCCAAGACTGAGCGCGACTACCTCCGCGAGCGTATCCGCGCCGGTAAATTCCTCATCGATTCCATCGAGCAGCGCCAGCGCACCATCGAACGCATCACCCGAGAAATCCTGAAAGCTCAGCTGGCCTTCTTCGAAAAAGGCGTCTCCGAGTTGAAGCCGCTCACGATGACTCAAATCGCGGACGTCGTCGGCGTGCACGAGACCACCGTCAGCCGCGCCATCGCCAATAAATACCTCAAAACTCCGCACGGCATTTTTGAGTTCAAGTATTTCTTCACCCCCGGCTACCAAGCCGAAAGCGGCGCGTCCGTCTCCAATACCAGTGTGAAGGAAATGATCGCCGATCTCGTCTCTGTTGAGGACAAGGGTGGACCGCTGAGCGACCAAGAAATCGTCGGCAAGCTCCAGTCCAAGGGCATCACCATCGCCCGTCGCACGGTCGCCAAATACCGCGAGGAACTCGGCATTCTCCCGAGCAACCTCCGCCGCGACTACAAGTAAGTGAATTGCCGCCGCTCAATCGAGCGACGCGTTCGGTTCTACGCGCAAATCGAAGCTCGCTGCGCGTTCGACACCGGTCGTATCCGCCCACGCCGCAAACGCGATCATCGCCGCATTATCGCCGGTGTGACGTGGTTGCGCGGCGAAAAACTCCACGCCCGCCCGCTTACCCTCAGCGGCCAGCGCTGCACGCAACACTCCGTTGTTGGCCACGCCACCCGACAATCCGAGGCTGCGCCACCCGCGACGCTCGAGCGCCACCCGCGTCTTTCGCACCAATGAATCGATCACCGCCTGCTGGTAGCTCGCGCAGAGATCGGGCAACCGTGACAACACCTCCTCGGCCGGCATTTTCTCCAGCCGGTAGCGCAGACTCGTCTTGAGCCCCGAGAAACTAAAATCGAGTTCGCTGCGCGGACCATTCCCACGCGGAAAATCAAACGCATCCGCCCGCCCGCCCGCACCGATTTTCTCCACCAGCGGTCCACCGGGATAACCGAGCCCGAGCAACTTGGCGCCTTTGTCGAGCGCTTCACCGGCCGCGTCGTCGCGAGTGGTGGCCAAGACGGTGATGACGCGCTGCTCATCAATCGTGAAGAGCAGCGTATTCCCGCCAGACACAATCAAACCGAGATGCGGCAACCACGCCTTCAGCCGATCTGCGAATTCCGCCGGAGCTTCTGCATGTGCCGCGATAAACGGCGACCATGCGTGCGCCCGCAGATGATTCACGCCGGCCAGCGGCACCCGCAGGCCCAAAGCAAGCGCCTTCGCCGCCGCCCCGCCCACAGCAAGACACGCCGCCAACCCTGGCCCGTGGGTCACCGCGACTTCAGAAACCGCCGCGAATCCAATTTCCCTTTGCGCTAAAGCCACAAGTGGCGCGAAATGCCGCAGGTGCTCTCGTGTCGCCAAATCGGGCACGACGCCGCCGTGGCGTTCATGCAGGGCGATTTGGCTATGAACCCACTCCCCGGCGATTCCCACCGCAGGATCAAACAACGCGACCGCCGTCTCATCACATGAACTTTCCAGAGCCAGAATCATATCGAATCTATGCTTACGGTTGCGATCCCGCCACCGAAGGTTGCGTGCGATCACCCAAGATTTGCACTCCGAGGAGCACATCGATCGCTACCTGTAATTGACGGTCTGCGATCGGCACAAACCCGAAACGCTCTTTGAACGCCACCGGATCACTCCGCTCGGGCCGCGCCCGCTGCAGGCTTAGCTTCCCATCTTCGTCCGGCGTCATCACCACCTCGACGTGCGGCGTGATCCCCTTTTCATGTATGCTCACGCCGCTGGGCGTGTAATAGCGCGCCGTCGTGAGCCGCAGTCCCTCGCCATTCTTGAGTTTGAAGACCGACTGCACCGAGCCTTTGCCAAAGGAACGTTCGCCTACGACGACCGCCCGCCCCGTATCCTTCAACGCGCCGGTCACGACCTCCGCCGCACTCGCGCTGCCTGAATTGATTAAAACTGCGAGCGGCAGTTCGAGCGGGGGGCCGTCAATTTCCGACCGATAATCTTCCCGGTCGCTCTGCTTGCGGCCCTGAGTATAAACCACGATCTCTCCCTTTTTAAAAAACAGTTCCGCGACTTCGACGGCCGAATCAAGCAACCCGCCCGGATTATTGCGCAAATCGAGCACCAAGCTGCTGGCACCCTGTTTCAACAAGCCGTCAAGTGCTTTGGCAAACTGATCGCCTGTGTGCTCGGCGAATTCTGTGATTTGGACGTAGCCCACGCCTCCGTCCAATAGGCGTGCGCCCAGCACACTCTCGGTTTTGATCACCTCGCGCACCAACGTCAGATCGATTTGTTGAGCCACACTGGGGCGACGCAGGCCCACCGCCACTTTGGTCTGCGGCTTGCCCCGCAGGCGACCCACCACGGCGTCGAGCACCGTGCCGCTTTCGAGCGCCTTGCCGTCGATGCTCACAATTTCGTCGCCGCGCTGGATGCCCGCACGATCACCGGGAGTGCCTGCGATCGGCGCGATCACGAGCACACGACCACCGCGAGTTTCCACCTGAATTCCGATACCGCCGAACTCGCCCGTGAGCTCTTCTTCGAACTCCATATTGTCCTTCGCCTCCAAAAACTCCGAATGCGGATCGAGTGAATCGGCCACCCCGTGCAACGCCGCCGTGGCGAGATCCGCGTAGGCCGCCGGCTTCGCATCGACGTAATTCTCATTCACGAGCTGCAACACCTCACGCATCCGGTTCGAGGCGCGATCCAACTCCCGATTTGGCCAAATGCTCCAGACCAGCGCGAGCTGCAGGTTGCCGAACGCGAGTCCGACGCCCAGCAGCACTCCCGCCGCGAGCGTGAGAATCCGTTTGAACATCCCGGGACTGTGCGCATCCGTCTCGCTTTGTAAATGGGTTCGTCCGCCACACCAGCTCCGTCCGTTGTCTCCCCAGAATTCGCCCGCCTTTTCAGTGCCCAAGCCGGCCCGGCGGGCACGCTGACGTTTGCCCAATTCATGGCCCTCGCCCTCTACGCCCCGGAGGTCGGCTACTACTCCCGCACCAAGGCCAGAGTCGGCTACGGGCCGGGCACTGATTTTTTCACGGCTAGCACGAGTGGTCCCATATTTGGCGAACTCATCGCCGCCGCCTGCGCGAAACTTTTGGGCGACCGCGATCCTCGCGAATTTACTTTTGTCGAGTTGGGTGCCGAGACCGAAGGCGGCGTCCTCACCGGCGTAACGCATCCCTTCGGTCGTGCCCGCACGGTGCAACTCGGTTCGTCCATTCAACTCCAAGGCCCTTGCGTGGTGTTCTCAAATGAGCTCTTCGATGCTCAGCCCTTCCATCGTTTCGTCTTCCGTCGGACCGCCTGGCGCGAGTTGGGCGTAGAATTACGCGATGGCGTGCTCACCGAGGTCGAACTCTCTACAACGACCACCGCATCGCTGCCGCAAGACGTGCCCGGGGGCTATATCATCGACGCTCCACTCGCCGCCAGCACCCTGCTCGACGAAATCGCTGCGCAACCTTGGACCGGGCTCTTCGTCGCCTGCGACTACGGTAAATCTTGGGCAGAACTCACCACGGCCACGCCCGCCGGCACCGCCCGTGCTTATTTTCGCCATACGCAGTCCAACGACCTTCTCGCCCAACCCGGCGACCAAGACCTCACCTGCCATATTTGCTGGGATTGGCTCGTCGAACGACTCACCGCGCATCGTTTCGAGCACCCGATTGTCGAGTCGCAAGAAACATTCCTCATCCGCCACGCCGGTGCTTTGATCGCCGCCACTTCAGTCGCAGAAGCCAGCCGACTCAGCCCTAAAAAGCTGGCCCTGATGCAACTCCTGCATCCCGCGCACCTCGGCCAGAAATTCCAAGTGCTCCACGCGCTTCGCCAATAATTGTGACTTTGGCACGCATTTCAAAAATCACCTTGCTTCGCCTCACCCTCGCTCCTTTATCTTCAACCTTTAACCAATCCAAAACCATCATGGCCAGAATCTGTGCAATCACCGGTAAACGTCCCGTCAAGGGCAGCAGGATCAACCGCAAGGGTCAGTCCAAGAAGAGCGGCGGCATCGGCACGCACGTGACGAGCATCACGAAGCGCAAGTTCCGCCCCAATCTCCAGCGCATCCGAGTCAAGCTGCCCAACGGCGGCACCAAGCGCATGCTGGTCTCGGTCAAGGCCATCAAGGCCGGCCTCGTCGTTAAGGCTTAAATCCAGGCCCTAGCGTCTCAACTTATCAACCGCAGCCAAATCGGCTGCGGTTTTTTCGCGTCCAAACCCAACCCACGCTTAGCGCGCAGGCGATCAAAGCGCGCGGAAAACAATCGCGGCATTTTGCCCGCCAAAACCAAGATTGTTGCTAAGCACCGTCCGCACCGTGGCCGCCCGTGCCACATTGGGCACATAATCGAGGTCACAATCCGGGTCGGGTTCCTCGAGATTGATCGTAGGAGCGATCATACCGGATTGGATAGTCTTCACCGCGATCACCGACTCGATACCACCGGCGGCTCCCAATAAATGACCCGTCATCGATTTAGTCGAACTGATCGGAATGCGCTGAGCGTGGTCACCAAAAACCTTCTTGATGGCGAGCGTCTCGAACTTGTCGTTATAAGGCGTGGAGGTGCCGTGGGCGTTGATGTAGTCCACCTGCTCGGCCGCAACTCCTGCACTGGCCAGAGCCCGGCGCATCGCCAGCGAGAGCCCCTTCCCCTCGGGATCGGGCGAAGTAATATGATAGGCGTCGCAGGTCGCGGCATAGCCCGCGAGTTCGCAATAAATCCTCGCTCCACGTGCCTGCGCGTGTTCCAGCGACTCCAGCACCAAAACACCCGCACCTTCGCCCATAATGAACCCGTCGCGGTTCTTATCGAACGGCCGGCAGGCTTTCTGCGGCGCATCATTGCGCGTGCTCATCGCCTTCATCGAACAAAAGCTCGCGTATGAAAATGGCGTGATCGCCGCCTCACTGCCACCCGTGACCATCACATCGGCATCACCACGGCGAATCGCATGGGCCGCTTCACCAATCGCATGCGTGCCGGTCGCACAGGCTGAGACGATACCGAAATTTGGTCCGCGGGCCCCTAAATCGATCGCGACCAACCCCGCGCACATATTGCCAATCAAAGACGGAATCGTGAACGGCGAAACCTTGCGCGGACCACGTTCCGCCAAAACCTTGAGCTGCGATTCGTAGGTGAACATGCCGCCGATACCCGAACCGATGATCACGCCCACGCGGTCACCGTCTTCACACGCCATATCAAGCGCCGCATCTTTCACTGCCTGCCGGGCGGCCACATAACCGAAGTGCGTGTAGCGATCATTACGGCGAGCTTCCTTTGGGTCCATGTGCTGAGCTGGGTCCCAATTGCGCACCTCTGCACCGATCTGTGAGGCAAACTCGCTCGGATCAAACAAACTGATCCGATCAATCCCGGAGCGTCCGGCCAGCAAACTGGACCAGAACGTGTCAACGTCGTGACCGATCGAGGCGACGGTGCCCAGACCAGTAACTACTACGCGGCGCGATGTAACGGGGGTATCCATGGTTCAGAAACAGAAACCAATAGATTCAGAAAACAAAAAGGCGTTCCGCCAGATATTTCCACAGAGGAAACAGGCGGAACGCCGAAATTTAAAAGGACGTGACTTAGACCGCGCCCGCTTTGGCTTTGATGTAGTCGATGACCTGACCGACGGTCTGGAGCTTCTCAGCGTCAGATTCGGGGATCTCGCCTTTGATCTCCTCCTTGAACTCTTCTTCGAAGGCCATGATCAGTTCGACGGTGTCGAGGGAATCAGCACCTAGGTCGTCGAGGAAGGAAGCGGTCGGCGTGATTTGCTCTTCATTCACGTTGAGCTGGTTCACGATGATCTCTTTGACGCGTTGTTCGATGGTTTTTTGGTCAGCCATTGGAGCAGAAATTGGGTTGAGACGGAGGGTTCACATCGCCATGCCGCCGTCAACGGCAAAAACTTGCCCGGTGACATAGCCAGCTTCTTCAGAGCAAAGGAATGCGGTTGCAGCGGCAATATCCGCCGCCTCGCCGAAGCGTTTAAGCGGCACGGTCTCTAGGATTTTCGCCGAAACTTCGGGGTTGTTGACGAAATCCGTTGTCATATCGGTCTTGATGAAACCAGGGGCGACCGCGTTCACAGTGATACTGCGGCCGGCGAACTCGCGGGCTAGAGACTTGGTGAGGCCGATCATGCCCGCTTTTGCCGCCGAGTAGTTGGCTTGGCCGGCATTGCCCATAATACCGCTCACGGAGGTGATATTCACGATCCGCCCCCAGCGCGCACGCGTCATCGGCCGGGCAAGGTGCTTCGTCCAGTGGAAGCAGCTCGAAAGATTGGTCGAGATCACGTCGTTCCAATCGGTCTCGCTCATCCGGAAAAGCAGGCCGTCACGCGTAATGCCGGCATTGTTGACGAGGATATCGATCAACGGAAATTCCTTCAGCAACTCTTCCGCAGCCTTGGCGACCGCCGCACCATCGGCGACATCGACCGCGAGGGCCTTGGCCTTGCCGCCAGCCGCGATGATCGCAGCAGCCGTGGCGCCGCAGGAATCGGCGGATTTTGAAACGCAGATAACGGTGACACCGTTTTTAGCGAGGGTCTCGGCGATGGCTTTACCAATGCCGCGGCCCGCGCCCGTTACGAGTGCAGTGCGATTTGTGAACGTCAGACTCATGGGGTTGAAGAGTGCGAAGGGAAACGCGACCCAGCGCAAGTTTTCCAGCCCAAATTCTCAGCCCGCTCAATACACGTCGCGCTGGTAACGTTTGTCTTTCTTGAGCTGCTTCACGTAGTCCACTGCGGCGGCGGGCGTCATGCTGCCCTGTGCCGCGATGATGTCGTGCAGGGCGAGATCGACATCCTTGGCCATACGCTTGGCATCGCCGCACACGAAGAAATATCCGCCGCCCTGTAGCCATTGCCACAGCTCCGCGGCGTTTTCGCGCATACGATCCTGCACGTAAACCTTCGCGAGCTGATCGCGCGAGAACGCCGTGTCGAGACGCGTGAGCTGTCCCTTCGCGAGGTAGGCCTGCCATTCTTCTTCGTAGAGAAAATCAGTCGCGTGTTTTTGGTCGCCAAAGAACACCCAATTGCGCCCGGTCGCGCCCGACGCCACACGGTCCTGCAGAAATGCGCGGAACGGCGCGATGCCCGTGCCCGGCCCGACCATGATGCAATCCTTGGCCCCATCTTCCGGCGGACCGAAATGTGAATGCGAAACAAACACGGGCGTCGGCGTGGAGCCCACGTGCGCCCGATCCGCGAGGAACGTCGAGCATACGCCCGCGCGATGGCGACCGTTGGTCTCGTAACGCACCACCGCGACCGTGAGATGAATCTCGCTCGGGTGAACTCGTGGCGACGACGCGATCGAATAGAGGCGCGGCATGAGCCTGCGCTGGTGGTCAACGAACTCCTGCGGGGTGAGCTTCGCGCTGGGGAACTCCGCAAGTAAATCGATGAATTCGCGGTCATCGAGGAACGCCATCAGTAGATCCTTCGACTCGGGCGCGAGCAGCCCCGTGAGCTTAGCCTTCTCCTCGGCCACGGTGGCCTTGGCGGCGAGCGTCTCCACCATCTTCCGCGTGGGCCCAGCCAGCGCGACTTTGGAGAAGAGCACTTCGCGCAGCGGCAATGGCGCCGGAAGCTTCAAGCCTTGCGGCGAAACGAGTTCATCTCCCGTCGCACCGAGCCGTTGGATGATGCCAGCCACATCATCTGGACGATTCGTCGCGAACACGCCCAAGGAATCACCCGCTTTGTAGTGAAGTCCGCTGCCCGCGAGGCTCACCGCGAAGTGCCGCGTCTCTTTCGCCGAACCGGGCTTGTTGAGCATTCGACTCTCGGTGAGATGAGCGGGAAAAGGGTTATCCTTGGAATAAACAGAAGCGTCAGCAGGTGTGGACATGGATAACTCTAAAGAAGCAAATCGCGTTCCGAGCTGGCAAGCCGCTTTCCGACCGTGCGCAGGCTTGCAGCGCCATAACATTTCCCGCCAACTCACCCTCTTCATGAGCGCCGAACCCATCCGTCTGCAAAAATTTCTCGCCGAGGCCGGCATCTGCTCGCGCCGCGCGGCCGAGGCGCTCATCGCTCAACAGGAGGTATGGGTCAACGGCAAGGTCGCCACCCTCGGCCAGAAAATCACGCCGGGCGTCGATAAAATCACCGTCAGCGGCAAGCCCGTGAAGGCCGCAGCCCAAGAACTGATGACCCTCGCCGTGCATAAACCCCGCGGCCTCGTCTGCTCCAACGATGACCCGCACAATCCCGAGACCATTTTCTCGATGCTTCCCCGCGAGTTGTCCCGCTTGCGCTTCTTCTGCGCCGGCCGCCTCGACAAGGATAGCGAAGGCCTCGTCATCTTGACGACTGACGGCGATCTCGCCCATCGCCTCATGCATCCCTCCAGTATCGTAGTAAAACGCTATCTTGTGGTGCTGAAACAGCCCTTCCCCGCCGCCCGCCTGGCCCTGCTCATCAAGGGCATCATGATCGAAGGCGAACGCCTCAAGGTCGAACGCGCTGCCCTCGTAAACGCCGGCGTTGCCGGCAACGCCAACAACCTTGATGTCCACATGCACCACGGTAAAAAGCGCGAAATCCGCCTGCTCTTTACCACCCTCGGTTACGACGTGAAACGTTTGAAGCGCTACCAGATCGGAGCCCTCCAATTGAAAGGCATCCCGATGGGCGCCGGAAAGAGATTAACCGGTCGCGAGATCAGCATGCTCTTCCATACGCCCGTCACACCCAACGCCACCTTCCAGGCCGCCAAAAAAACCACCACCCGTCTTTCCAGCTCACGCCCCACTGCTGCCCGCACCGCAACCGCTTTCACCGATGAAGATTAAACTCTCCCTGCTCGCCGCCCTGCTCGCCGCCTCGTCGGCCCTCACTGCCGCGCCGCTCACCGAAACGACCGCCGTGCATACCAAGCCCGACGCCGGCGCCCCTGTGATCAGCTTTTTCAAAGCCGGCACCGAACCCACGGCCGCACCCGACTCTGTCGCGAGCACGCCCGCCGGTTGGATGGCCGTTGAATTGCCCGGCCCGTTCGAAGCCTACGTCTTGAACAAGGACCTTACCAAGGGCCTCGACGTTGTTCCCGGAGCGAATCTCACCCTGGCCCCGAAAATCGGCGCGCCCGTGCTCACCGTCTCCGCCAAAGGAGACAAGACCACGATCACCGGCCTGCATGGCAAATGGACGCAAGTCAGCCTTGAGCGAAAACTCGTGGGCTACATCCCCGTCTCCTCCGTCCCCGGTTATCTCCCACCCATCGCCACGAACGCAGCCGGCGCGGCCGCCTCGCCCGCATCGGCCGCAGCGCCATTCTCTCCCGCACCCGCTTCGCCTGTCGCCTACGGGACAGGCGCGCCCGGTCGCGCCGCACCGATGGTCAACCTCGGCGATGGCGGTTCCAGCTCCCTACCCCGTCAGTTCGCCGGCAAATTCGTCTCGACTCGCCGCGCCTTCACTCCGCGTCGCCCTTACGATTGGGCGCTCAACGACGATGCTGGCCGCCGCTACGCCTACCTCGACGTGAGCAAGCTGCTCCTCACCGAGCAGATTGAAAAATATATCGACCACGGTGTCGTCGTTTATGGCGCCGTGAAAAATGCCGCAGACAGCAAAGACATCGTGATCGAAGTCGAGTCTCTCCAGCTGAGGTAATTTTCCCGCGAATTCTGCGGAAGACACAAAAGGCGCTTCACCTTCTGCGTTTTCCGTGGGTTTTGATAACCTACATGGAACTCATCGACGGCAACGCCATCGCCGCCACGCTCATCGCCGAACTGAAAGCCACGGTCGCCACCCTGTCCGGTCGCGCTCCCTGTCTCGCCCTCGTGCGCGTGGGCGAAGATCCCGCCTCCGTTTCTTACGTTCGTAAGAAAGAGAAAACGGCCGCGGAGATCGGCGTCACCAGCCGCGTCATCCTCCCTCCAATCACGATCACGCAAACCAAGCTTGAGCAACTGATCGACGACCTCAACGCCGACACCACCGTTGACGGTATTCTCGTCCAATCGCCCCTGCCCAAGCATCTCGACGAGCTCGCCATCTTCCGCCGCGTCTCGCCCGTCAAGGACGTCGATGGCTTTCACACGCTCAATCTTGGCAAAGTTGCCCAAGAAGACGCCACCGGCTTCGTCGCCTGCACGCCCGCCGGTATCATGGAACTCCTCGCGCGGAGCCACGTGGATCTCGCCGGCAAACACGTCGTCGTGCTCGGCCGCTCACTCATCGTCGGTAAACCCATCGCGCTCCTCGCCCTTCAAAAAAAGGCCGGGGCCAATGCGACCGTCACCGTATGCCACTCCGGCACGCGTGATCTGCCCTCGATCACCCGACTTGCCGACGTGCTCATCGCGGCGATTGGCCGCGCCGAGTTTGTCACCGCCGATATGGTTAAACTCGGCGCCGTCGTGATCGACGTCGGCATCAACCGCGTCGCCGACGCCACGAAGAAAACCGGCTACCGCCTCACCGGTGATGTTCACTTCCCTTCGGTTTCCCCTCTTTGTTCGAAGATCACGCCGGTGCCCGGCGGCGTCGGCCCCATGACCGTCGCCATGCTCATGAACAATACCGTCAAAGCCTGCCGCCAAATTTCGGGCAACCCCACGCGCTAGCTTGCAGCGCACCTCGTTTACCGTCCAACCTTTCGCAATCAACATGGCCGCACCTAAAATCCTGGTCGTCGACGATCAGCCGATCAACGTCCAGCTCCTCAAGCGCAAGCTCGAGCGCGAAGGCTTGGGCGTCATCGCTGCCTACACCGGCCTTGAGGCCATCGACCTTGTCCAGCGCGAGAAGCCCGACCTCATCTTGCTCGATGTTATGATGCCCGATATGGACGGCATCGAAGTCTGCCAGCGCCTCCAAGCCCAGGAAGACACGCGGTCAATTCCGATTATTTTCATCACCGCCCGCTCAACCAAGGAGAGCAAGCTCGAGGGCCTAGGCGTCGGCGCCGTGGACTACATCACGAAGCCCATCGATCTCGATGAGACTCTCGCCCGGGTGCAGACGCAGCTACGTTTCGTCGCAATCAACCGCCAGCTCGTGGACCTCACACGTCGTCTGGAAGAAGCGCGCCGTGCCGCCACCATCGGTGCCATCACCCAGGGCATTGCACACAATCTCAATAATCTTCTCGGCGTCGTCATCGGCTACCTCGACCTCGTTCAAGTTTACTACGACAAACCCGATCAGGTTAAGAAAAACACGAAGCACGTCGAAGACGCGGTCCAGCGCATCGTCAGCATTATCAAGCAACTGAGTTCCCTCGTCGTAAAAATCCGCCCACCGCTCGCCAAGACCGCCCTGCCTCGCCTGCTCGAAAGTGGCATCGCCCGTTTTCACACCGACTACAAGCTGACCACTCCCGTCACCATCGACAACCCGCTCGGCGACCTCGTGATCGACGCCAACATCGAGGTATTCGACGAAGTCTTTTCGAAGGTCCTCATGAATGCCTGGGAGGCCTACGACAATCAGCCCACGGATCCTCGCCCAATCGGGGTGACGACTCGTGTGATAGAAAAAACCGACGAAGGGAAATTTGTCGAAGTTCGCGTCGAAGATCACGGTCGTGGGATCGATCCCGACATTCGGGATCGTATGTTTGAGCCCTTTATCAGCTCCAAGCACACCGTCGGCGTCGGCATGGGTCTCACCGTCGCTCGCCACGCACTGCGCACGCTCGGAGGGGAAGTCACCATGGCCGATCGTCCCGGCGGCGGCACGATTTGCATTCTCACGCACCCGCTTGAGAAGCGTATCAAGAAATAGGCGCTTCAGCGTTAGTCCGCGCCGGTTGCCGATTGCGCAGTCAGCTTACAGCCGGAGAAATCGAATCGTTTTTACCATGGCCAACATCGCATTTCTCGGAGCGGGCAACATGGCATCGGCCATCGTGGACGGTCTCATCGCTGCGAACACGGCTCCCGACAGTCTGAGTTGCCTCGGCGGCGCCGGACGCTCAGCCACCGTCCTCGCCGCTCGCACCGGCGTCACGCTTGCACCGACTCTCGACGTCCTACTCGCACCAGCCAGCACGCTTGTCCTCGCTTTCAAGCCGCAGCATTTGGCCTCGGCCGATCCACGCCTTGCCGAACTAACCTCTGGGAAGCTCGTGATCTCGGTGCTCGCCGGCAAACGCTTGGCCCGTCTTGCACAGGTATTCCCCCATGCTCGGAATATTATCTGGGCCATGCCCAACACCCCCGGCCAGATCGGTGCCGGCATGACGGGTTGGTGCTCGCTCCACCCTCTCACCGCTGAGGATCGCATCATCGCAGAAAGACTTCTCGGTGCCCTCGGCCGGCACGTTGAGATTCCCGAATCGCAGATGGACGCCCTCACCGCACTCAGCGGTTGCGGCCCCGCCTATCTTTTCGAGTTTGCCGCCGCCTTGCGAGATGGCGGCATCGCTGCGGGCTTGGCGCCCGACGTGGCGCAAATCCTCACAGTCGAAACTCTGCTCGGCGCTGCTCGCCTGCTGGCACGTCGCAACATCGAACCAGAAACCCTGCGCAATCAAGTCACCTCTCCCAACGGAGTCACCTTTGCCGGCCTGAAAAAAATGGCAGCGCGCGATTTCCGAGGTCTCATCAAAGACACCATTCTCACGGCCAAAGCACGCTCCGAAGAAATGGCCAAGGATAGTTGACGAATGTCTGGCGGCGAAAATCAACGAATGGAAATTTCGTGCTTCCGCCGGCGTCAGATTCCAAGGTTAGCTTTCCCATGAGCAAACTCCACGGCCGCATTCTCGTCACCGGCGGCGCCGGCTTCATCGGCAGCGCCCTCGTTGCGGCTTTGAACCAACGTGGATTCACCGAGATCGTGATCACCGATTTCCTCGGCTCCGATGAAAAGTGGCGAAATCTCGTGCCCCTGAAATTCTCCGACTATGTTGAGGCCGGTGATTTCCGTTCACGTATTGCGCAGAACTCCGCGGCCTTTGGTCGCTTCTCGGCGGTCTTCCACCTCGGCGCCTGCTCCGCGACCACCGAGAAGAACGCGGGTTACCTCATCGACAATAATTTCAACGTCACGAAGGAACTCACCGCGTGGTCACTCGCCCAAGAAGCCCGCTTTATTTACGCTTCTTCGGCCGCCACCTATGGCGATGGCGCTCAAGGGATGGATGATCGCAGCACGGATATCGCCCGTCTTCGTCCACTGAACATGTATGGTTATTCTAAGCACCTTTTCGACCTCCACGCCCAGCAAATGGGTTGGGCGAACCGCATCGTCGGCGTGAAGTATTTCAACGTCTTTGGCCCGAACGAAGATCATAAAGCCGACATGCGCTCGCTCGTGAACAAAGCCTATCAGCAGATCCTGGCAACTGGCCAAGTCTCACTCTTCAAGAGCCACCACCCCGACTACAAAGATGGTGAGCAAAAACGCGATTTCCTCTACGTGAAGGACGCTGTCGAAATGACGCTTCACTTTGCAGAAAAAGCCCCGACCGCAGGCGGGCTCTACAACCTCGGCTCGGGCGAAGCCAACACGTGGCGGACACTGACCCGCGCAATTTTCTCTGCGCTCGGCCGCGAACCCAAAATCGGATTCATCGACATGCCCGAGGTCCTTCGCGGCAAATACCAATACTTCACCCAGGCCGATATCACCAAACTCCGAGCCACCGGCTATGATCGCCGCATGACTCCACTCGGTGACGCCGTCCGCGACTACGTGCAAAACTACCTCGTTCCAGCAAAGAAACTGGGCGACTGAAGGCCTCGTTTTGCTCGTCTGATGAAACTCCCGCTCGTCGGTCCCGAGTGAAATCGGCGTCGTGTTTGAAAACGCTGCACAAAAAAACCCGACCTTGAAAGCCGGGTTGATGAAAAATGAACTCGATCAAGCGCGCTCTGATTATTGAATTTTGAGTAGATCGTCGGAAGACCACTGTTTGCGATCACCCTCTTTGGCGCGGATTGCCGCCACTGCTTCCGTCGTGATTGGGCCGGACTTATTGCCCCATTCTTGGCGAACGTAGGTCAATACGGCGGCGATCTTGTCGTCACTCCAGTTATAGCCAGAACCGGGGACCTTGCCGAAGACAGGCATCGCGCCATTGTAATCGGCACCCTTAACTTTCACTGGACCGTTGAGGCCGTGGAGCACGATGCGGATGAGGCGTTCTTCAGGACCATTCACCCACTCCGATCCGGCCAGGGGCGGATTGACCGTGGCGATACCGTTACCGTCGGGCATATGACAGGCCACACAAGCCAGCGCATATTGTTTTTTACCCAACACGATGGGATCAACCTTGGCCACGACTTCGGCGCCGGTGCTTGGATGGGCGTTCTCATCAAAAATCTTGGGATCAAACTGACCGGAGTAACGATTCAGATAAGTCCCGGCCCAGAAAATCAGGCCGCTGAAACCGAAGAGCAACGCGAGCGGCATGAGGCTGTAACGACCCTTTTCGTCGGCTTGTTTACCGACGGCCTTTTCGTGCTCACTAAGGACACTGGCGTCACTCGCGGCCGCCTGCGTCAGGCAGGGATCTTGATTTGAAGGCGTGCTCATTTGTGCGCCCCTTCCTTTTTCACTTCGACATGCACTACTGGGCGAGCCTCGGGATAATCGTAAATAGTGTTCAAGCTGAGAAGATAGGCGACCAACGTCTGGGCATGCTCGGTCGGGACGATGGCGTGGCCGGCAGCCGGTGCCGCTTTACCGATGAGCTTCAGGGCCTTTGCAGGGACTTGTCCGACCACTTTGACGTCGTCGAACAGAAATGCGTGCGCGGGCATCGCTCCCTGACCAAGATAGAGCAGTTTCATCAAATCCTCGGAGTCGAGCGCGCTGGGCTTGCGACCTGCGAGGTTCGTCAAATCGGGACCGATACGCATCGCGCCAAGCTGAGGATAAGCCTGATGGATATAGTCGCGGGCAACGCTTTGCCGGTCACCCCAACCGCGGGCTTGGTCAGCGCCGAAGCCGGGACGGCGAACCTGCTCGGTGTGACACGAAGCACAGCCGAGGTCGCGATAAACGAGTTGACCCCGTGCAGCGACACCAGACGAGCGCTCGGGGAACGACTTGCCTTCGCCATCGTCATAATAAGGAGCAAGGCCACCGAGCTGGGCATTCGATAGCAGCACGACGCCACCAAAAGAAAGCGTGAGAGAAGCAAATAGGCCGAGGAAGAAGAGAGGACCGTTTTTCATGACGCCGTCGCCTCCATCACCGCGGGAGCCCGGAAGAGCGGAGTCTTGGATACCAGGGGTTTAGCGACAAGGGTCTGGAGGAAATTAACCACAAGAATCAGATTGCCCAATAGCAGGAGTGCCTGCGCCGCAGTTACGGCCAGCAGCCAAGGACGAGTTGAGAGTGCAATATCAGAAAATTTAACCGCAGGATTCAGCAGCTCATGACCCTGAACCCAACCGGCCCCACCAAGGCTAACGACGAGCAAGAGGACACCGACAACAGAAAGGGTCGCGTGACCACTAATCAACGCACCGGAGTTCCACGGTTTTCCCGTCAACCGCGGCAGCGCAAAATATAGGGCTCCAAACAACAGCATCGAAATACCGCCATAAAGAGCGAGTTGCTGTTGAGCCTGCGTGAAGAACGTGAATTGCGTGATGACCGCGAATCCTCGAATCGAAGTGAAGGCGTCGGCAAAACCGCCGAGCACATAAGCTAATAGGCCAAAAGCCGTGAGGTTCAGAACCGTGCCACCGCCACCGATCGCACCACGGAGATTGAGCAACACGATGAAATAGTGGAAGAGAAGCAGCGAGCAGGAGACGATCGCCAGAGAGGAAATCCAAACCGGCACCGGACCACCAATCAGATGACGCCCGCCAGTCCAAGAACCGACGACAATCAACATCCAGAAGCCCACAGAGGCGAATTGGTAAGCCGGCAGCACGCGACCGGTGACCTTAGGAACCACGTAGTAAGCGACAGCCAGCGCGAGAGGGGCGAGCCAGAGTGTAAACGCGCCTTGAGCATACCAGCCGGCCGTGATCGCCTGCAAAACGCCGCGAACCGGCACCCAGAGCAGGGTTACTTGAGCGACCGAGAAGAGCCAGGGAAAGAGAAAGAGCGCGGCGAAAACATACCACTGCGAGGCGAAAGTCGATTCTCTGCGGCGACCCGACCAAGCCAGCACACCGGCAACCGCGATGGCTCCATAGGCCACCAGCAGCAGTGGTTGCACGTAGCGCGGAAGTTGGAAAAGCCCATGTCCGGTAGCGTCACCGACCATAATCCCGACGATACCGAGCGTGATTCCTAGGTTCCAGAAAAGCGCGCCGACCGTGACCCAGTTGCCAGCGCGCAGGGATTCGCCGCCAAGACG
>JANXLP010000422.1 GCA_025355125.1 Opitutaceae bacterium
CGCCCCGTCCACGGCCGCCGCCCCGCTCGCGCCATCGGAAGACCTCCTCACCGATCTCATCCGCGCCAACGATGCCCAGATCCCCGCCCTCCTCGCCCGCCAAGAACGCCGCGCCGGGCACCGCTGGCTCGGCGGCCTGCCCAACACCTACGGCCTCTTCTCCGTGCAGGAGACGTCCGGTTTCATCTCCGCCCTCACCTGCGCCGCCTGCGCGCCCGATTCAAAGTATTTCAACTCCGCCGAACTCGCCGAGCCGCTCCGCCTCGCCGCCGCCTACCTGCTCACCGCGCAGCACGACGACGGCACCGTCGACTACTACGCCACGAATTTCCATTCGAACCCCGACATGGCCTTCATCCTCGAGGTCGTGAGCCCCGCCTACGCGCTCCTCCGCGCCAACCGCACGCCCGCCTTCGCCCCCGTCACGACCGCCCTCGGCACCTTCATCACGCGCGGTGCCGATGGCCTCATCACCGGCGGCATCCACACGCCCAATCATCGCTGGGTCGTCTGCTCCGCGCTCGCATGGGCGAATTCTCTTTTCCCAAATCCCCGCTACGTCGCCCGCGTCGATCAATGGCTCGCCGAGACCATCGACCTCGATCCCGACGGCCAATACACCGAGAAGAGCACCTCCGTTTATTCGCCCATCGTGGACCGCGCGCTCATCCACGTCGCCCGCCTCCTCGACCGCCCCGCGCTCCTCGAACCCGTGCGGCGCAACCTCGAAATGACGCTCTACTATGTTCACCCCGATGGCGAAGTCGTCACCGAAGCCTCCCGCCGCCAAGACCGCTACACGCGCGGCAGCATGGCGCGCTATTACTACGCCTACCGCGCCCTCGCCCTGCAGGATGGCAACGGCCGCTTCGCCGCCATGACCCGCCAGATCGAGCGCACCGCCCGCGCCCAGATCGGCGAACTCGCCGCCTTCCTTACCGAGCCCGAACTCCTCCGCGCGCTCCCCGCCGACGCGCCGCTCCCCACCGACTACGCGAAACATTTTTCCTACTCGAATCTCGTGCGCATCCGTCGCGGCACCCGCAGCGGCACGATCCTCGCCACCAACACCACGCTCTTCTCCTTCCGCAAAGGCGCCGCCGCCCTCGAAGCCGTGCGCTTCGCCTCTGCGTTTTTCGGCAAAGGCCAGTTCGCCGCCGACACGCTCGAAGTCCGCGACGGCCGCTACATCCTCCGTCAAAAACTCGAAGGCCCCTACTTCCAGCCCCTCAGCGCCGATCAGATTTCCCACGGTGAACACACCAAGATGGCGCCCAACGGCACCCTCGCCGACGGCTCCCGCGCCGTCCGCACGCGCAGCAACATCCAGACGCAGGAAGCCGTCGTCGAAATCACCGAGACCGGCGGCAGGTTCACGCTCGCGATCTCCATCGGCGGCACCGACGACGTTCCCGTCGCCATCGAGCTCGCCTTCCGCACCGGCGGAAAACTCGAAGGCGTCGAACCCGTCGCCGACCTCAAAGACGCCTACCTCTTAAAAACGGGCACCGGCCGCTACACGCTCGGCGACGACGTGATCGAGTTCGGCCCCGGCCGCTCCGAGCACACCTACACCCAAGTCCGCGGCGCCCTCCCGAAGTGGGACGGCCCCAGCGTTTACCTCACCGGCATCACCCCCTTCAAAACGACGCTCACCATCGGCTAAAAATGAAACCGCTCCTCCTCGCCGCTATCGCCCTCACGCTCAGCGCATCCGCCTTCGCCGCCGCGCCCGCTGTCCGCGCCCCGCTCCGCGAATACGACATCCTCCGCGCCTTCCCACCCGGTCGCCTCGCCGCCCTCAGCGCCGGCGATATTCCGGATGAAAAAGGCTTCACCGGCAGCAACCGTGCGCACGGCTCGTGGGTCGAGTCCGGCCCGCAACGCGGCAGTTGCCGCGGCGTGATCGCCGCCGTCGTCGCCGGTGATCTCGCTGCCGCCGACAACGCCTGGCGCGGCATCGACGTCGCCTTCTCCCACCAGCGCGCCGACGGTGGCTTCGAATCCAAGCCCGCCGCCAACGGCAAAATTTCCTCCGACTTCGGCGCCAACGTCGAGACCGCCTACTTCTTCCTCCAAGAGCTCGGCCGCGCGCTCCTCGTGATCGCCGAGTCCCCGCACGCCGCCCATTTCAAAGACCGCATCGCGGTCCTGAAGCCCAAGGTCCGCCGCGCCGCCGACTACATCAACAGCGGCTACGACACCATCATCCCGAAGGTCGGCCACTCCGTGAATCGCGTCATCATCGCCGCCAAAGCCTTCGGCACCTGCGGCGTTTTCCTCGGCGACGAAAAACTCGTCGCGCAATCGAAGAAGCTCATCGCCCACGCCATAACCCTGCGCGACCAGGAAGGCGTCTTCATCGAAAACGGCGGCCGCGACTCCAGCTACAACGTCGTCTCCATCCTCTTCGGCTCCGTCCTCGCCCTCCACGTGCCGCTCCCCGAGTTCGAAGCCGTGCTCCCCGCTGCCGTCCGCTGGCAACTCACACGCGTCCTTCCCAACGGCGAGGTCGATGTGAACGGCAACACCCGCACCGGCGTTGGCAAAGAACCCGACGCCTTCGGCAAAGCCAAAACCGTAAACTACAAGGAAGTCGTCCTCGCCCTCACGATTTACGGTCTCATCCACAAAGATGACGCCGCCCTCGCCGCCGCCGAGCGCGTCTTCGCCTACTCGGAGAAAAAGGGCATCACCACCAAATGATCCCACGTCTGCTCGCCGTTCTCCTGCTCTGCACGTGCGCCTGCGCGTGTGCCCGCGCCGCCACGCCGCCCAACATCATCTACATCCTCGCCGACGACCTCGGCATCGGCGACGTCTCCGCCTACAACCCCAAAAGCGCGTGGCAGACGCCCCACCTGGATCGCCTCGCGCGCGACGGCATGCGCTTCACCGACGCGCATTCCGCCTCCTCGCTCTGCACCCCGAGCCGTTACGCGCTCCTCACCGGTCGCTACGCCTGGCGCGACTCGCTGAAGCAAGGCGTCCTCCAAGGCTACAACCCCGCCCTCATCGAGCCCGGTCGCCCCACCGTCGCCTCATTCCTGCGCGAGCACGGCTACACCACCGCCGCGTTTGGCAAATGGCACCTCGGCCTCG
>JANXLP010000440.1 GCA_025355125.1 Opitutaceae bacterium
CGGCGCCTCCCTTGAGGCCCGCAGCTTCGTGGATCTCATCAAAGCGGCCGCAGCGGCCAAGTAAGGAACCCTCTCATTCGACAAAAGGGCGGCCCCGCAAAGGGCCGCCCTTTTTTTGCTCAAGGCATATCGGCCAGATCAAATCCGCGATACGGCTTCCGAGCCGGGTTTATGTGGAAAACAGGAAATCAGGAACGGGCTTCATGAAGTTAAGAGTGTGTTTCGAGTCGTTCCTGATTTCCGAAGTTTGTTTACCGCAGATGGCCAGTGCCCAACATTTAGAGTAAAGCTTCTGTGCACTGACATGTTTTGTCCGGGGTGAGGGCGTAGAGTTGAGATTCAACTTTATGACAAAGATATCTCTATCACGAATGTCTGCGGCCGAGGCCGGCAAGATGGCGAAGGACTGCTCCACGGACAAAATCCATCAAACCATCGCCGCATCGGTGCAGGCCGGAGAAAGCGAATGCACGCTTGATCCACAGCTCTTTTTATTGGTCATGTCCGAAATTTGGCAGGAGCTGCATGATCTCGGCTACAGCGTTGACCTTGATTTAGGAGGAGGAGAGCTGAAGCAAGTTACAGTTCGCTGGGGGCCGAATTCCCACGTGGTTGATCGCCCGCCTCCGCAGCGCACAGTCAGGGGAATCCCTACTGGTGCAGGTATCCCCACCGGACGAGGGCTCTGACTTCCTATCGCATCTTATGACTACTCTCCTCGTTACCAACCGCCATGTTTGTCTTCAGCATGAAATGCCCAACGATTTGGCGCAGGCGTATCTGGTTAAATATCCGATGCCTATGGCTCATAAAGGCCGCACATTGTTGTTCATCGATGCTGTGACAGGACATGCATGTGAATTGGTTGGCCGAGGGTTTTGCGCAGATAACACGTTTTATTTTTACCTACCCGAGGGGGGCACCCTTGTTTGCGACGACAGTCCTGATGTCCCTGTGCCTGCCGGCATTTGGTATTTACGCGAACAGCGGTGGATGTCTGGAAGCGATACCGAACCCTATGCCTTTACCCAAACCTCATATGCCTGGTAAAATGACTTCTACCCAACACTCACGAATCGCCGCTTGGTTGAAGCGTATTTCTTGCACCGATCCGTTGCCCGCCGATTTAACCAAGCGTATCTATGCTCTCTACGCCGCAAGCCCTGACTTGGGACACTGCACCGGCGTGCTAATCCAAGATTCGCTGAAACACTTCTCGGGGCTAGTTCAAATCCATTCAAGGGAAGCCGCCTTGGGAGTTCGGGCGATTTACGACATCCACTCCGGGCACACGGACAATCAGCCCCTGATGCCTTCGATTGCTCGGCTGCCCGGCATCAAGCTGGATGGCCTGCCCTACGACGACGCTTGGAGTTTCGAAGCGGCATCGGGGTTTTCAGCATACGTCGATTTGCATGACTACGTCCCGCACCAATTTTCTCCGGAGCGGGCGATCTCGCTTGAGGAAGCCGTGGTTGCCAGTCGTCACCGCACCGACGCATTTACCGGCAATGTCGCGGCGGCCGAAGCGCTGCTCTCCGTATGGGCGGCGGTGGGTGCTTTTATCCCAATACCCAATGGCCCTGCCTTGGTTTGCCGGCGCCCCCGTGAGATGCGTGTGGATGCCCAAGGGCGCTTGGGCTCAACTCATGGCCCGGCCCTGGTATGGCCGGATCGCACGGAGGAATGGTGGTTGTGCGGAAAACCCATCGACCCAGAAAGCAAGCAAGCCATTCAGGAAAATGGAGACGATCAACAGGAAGGGCTTTTTTCAGTCAAGATGCCGAGTCTGCTGAAAGACTCCCGCTTCTGGGATCAGGCTTTTGAGGAACGATTGCTTGCCGGAGAACACCGTGTCCTCGATGTGGACGGCCCTTGGTCGGTGGGCGGTCGGCCGATCCAGAACGTGACGCGGCTCTGCCAGGTCGAATGGGAGGGGCACCTGCGCCATTACCTGTGCGAGTTGCCGGAGGGAGTAACGAACGAGGGGAATCCCACTCCCATGCGCATGCTGCGTGTGCCCGCCAGCATTGTGAAAGTGGTCGCAGCCTTAGCCTGGACTTTCGATGCCGAGCCTCGGCAAATGGCTTTTTCGGAAGGCAAAGGAAACTGTTGAACATAGTTCTCTCCTATGAAGAACCGTGTCTTTTGCAGTTTTGTGTCCGCCATTCCCCATAAGCTGGCATTCCTTGCGGCATTCGTTCTGTGGCAAGATTCGGTATCATGGGCCGAAGACACCTCGCCCAAAATGACAGATGTTAAACCGTTCTACATCGTGACCGACGGTGATCGGCGGTTTTTGGCCGAGGTGATTTCGGCGGTGGAAAGGCAGGATGCCGACTGGATCGCCGCCCATGCCAAGCTTCCTATGGTTGAAGCAGGCAAAAGTGGCTCCAAACGAAAAATGATTAAAACTAAGAAGCAATTGAAGTCTCTGCTAGCCGGAGAACTAACGCCGGCCCTACTAAAGGAAATGCAGCTGGCGGCAAAGGAGCCGCTCTTTGTGAATTACCAAGGCGTGATGCTCGGGAACGGCATTCTGTGGTTCAGCCAGACCTATGACAGCGACGCAAAACTCACGACGAATTGGATTTTATCGTTTGGCAATATAGTGTGCCAGCCGCGCTGAATGAATTTTATGAAATGACGCGATGAGCGAGTCACAATTAGTTCCCGTCTCTATTAAGTAATTGTCCACCGAGTCCCATAGTTTTTAATACCCATAGTCTGTGCATTTCTTCGACGTAGAGGGGAGTTCCGTTCAAACAAGAAATCATACGATGTGATTCGGCATTCCAAATCTCGATATGCACAAAAGTTTGATGCGATAATTTTGAGGGCTGATTGGGAACGAAGAGGCTGTCTACCCAATGTTTGTAGCCTTCGTAGGCACCAAATAAAGATCGGCTTAATAAATCGACATGGCCGTTGCTATTAACCCTGTCGGTAAATCGAGCTGCTCGGGCATTCCTCCAAAGGGAACTAATGTTGTCGCCCTTTTTATTGGAAGAATTCGCTATACCAACATAAAGCGGTTCAATTCCAGAGCGATTAGAGGGTTTGCGATAGACGAGGTAAGTAATGCCCTCAATCGACTTTGTTTTATTCCAGTCACCAATGATGGTTTTTGAGATATTACTAATGATACTAACCAATTCATCGGAGCAGTGTAACCGGTTCGGCTGTCGAGGGTCTATTTGAATACTTAAACCATCTTTCCCGACCTTTAATAAGGGAATATTCTGGAACTTAGACGCTTTCTCCCATGTTTGGAAATATTCCTGTGCTTGTTGAGTGGTCATGTTTTATTTTTTACAAAACTGTAAATCGTTACGAATAAATTATATAGATTGCTTAAGCAACCGAAAAGCTGCGCGCCAAAGCACCGCGTTGAAGATCGAAGACGTGCATGCGCTGGAAAGGCCCTTGCTTCGTGAGCACGTTGCCGGTGGCGCCCGATAGATTGATGCTGACGATGTCTCCCTGGACGGTGTGGGTTCGCAAAAGGACGCCGCGATGGGCGTCATACACGGCAAGCGTGTGTTTGTTTCGGGCGGTCATGGTGTAGGCGATAGGTGTGCTCATGGGATGACTTCACTCTATCACCCATGGCCTGCCAAAGGATGTCAGGGGGAGCGGACATCCTTCGCATACAGCGACGCCAGCTTGACGCCTTCACCAGCGACAAACCCACGCAGTTCCTGCGGGGCGAGGACTTCGCAGTCGGAGCCGAAGGCGAGCACCCAGCGTTTCACGTCCCCGAGGTCGCTGACCTCGAACGTGATTTTGCAGCCGCCATCGGTTTCGCGCTGCACCTTCTGGCTTTTGTGCCACAGGCGTTCCTCGACGTGATGGGCGCCAGCGGGGGAAATACGGCACTCCACGATATGGCGACACTCTCCCACATGAATGCCCAGTGATGAACCCAGGTAGGCCACGGGATTAAACCCCTTGGGCCGCTGAAAGCGTTCTCCGCCCCAGGCCAGCTTGTCCTTCTTAAACCGGGCGATAACGAAGGTGCGGATGGCCTGCTTTTCGGCATCGTAGGCCACCAAAATCCACCGGTTTTCCACGCAAGCGAGGTGGTAGGGGTGAAGTGTCCGAAGACCTGCCTCCGTTTTTCCTTTGGCCTGATAGGCGATGCGCAACGGTGTTTGGCTTATGAGGCTGTTGCTGATGGCGTCGAATACCTTGCGGTCCGCTTTGCCCGCTCCGGGAGTGCGAAACGAGATCAGGTCATCCAGTTTCCCTGTGCGGCTAAGGTCGTCCTCTTGGAGCCGCCCGTCGGTGATCTTGTCGAAGGCATGTCGAAGGTTGTCGCCAAACCCGACGCCCTCGAAAGTGGAGAGCGATTGTCGCGCCACGGCCATTGCCAGGAGTTCGGGCGGTGACAGGTCTGCCGCAAAGGGCAGCGTGGGCACTTCCCGCGTGTAACGCAGGCTGGCCTCGGCGGTGTCGTAGGTAATCCAGCCTTCGGCCTTAATCTTGGCGCCGCCTTTGGAGGGCGCGGTGTCACGGGGTGACAGGCTTCCAGCCCGTTGGCGCGAGGTCAGCTCCAGCCAAGCTTTCATGTCGCGCAGATCGCGTCGCACGGTGCGTTCGGTCACGAAGATGTCCAGTTTCTCAAGTCGCAATAGAATCGAGGCGACGGTGACGGGGGTTGAGCGCCAGTTCTCAAGCATCCCGTGGATAAGCATGAACCGGCGGAACTGGTTGCTGTTCCCGAAACCGGGAGACGTGGATCGGGCGGACGGTTTTGATTTCATGGGGATCATCATAGCAGACACCCCCTGACATCCAATGTCAGGCATGAAGCTTTCGAAGACGCCTGACATGTTTTGTCAGGACATGCGTGTTAAAACGTGGAGGTCATGTTTCCTCCGCCACCACCCGCATCCACGCCCCCAAGTTCAAAACCCGTCAGAAATGCCGTCATTGGGGTTGGCAATCGAAACTCACGCGGCTACTTGGCCCGCGAGGAAACCGTTACGGATGAAGGCCGGTTGAAGCGGCGCATTCTGGAGCGGCCGAGCGGGGGTTCCCCGTATCATGCCCAGACCAAAATCAACGCCTACAACTTCCCGTTCACGGGAAATGCCGGCTCCGGATGCTTCTTCCAGTGCATCTACTGCTATCTTCGCCAGCCATTCTTCCAAAATCATGTGACGGCTGACCATGGGAAGGAAAT
>JANXLP010000450.1 GCA_025355125.1 Opitutaceae bacterium
GAGCAGTGCGGGTGGAGTCCTCAGGATAGCGTGGGTGAAGGGCAAGGTGAAGACGGGCCCGGTTCTCGGAGCGAGTGAAGCGAGAAAAAGGCTGGCCGAGCTCACTCCGCCAATCAGCACGAAAAGTTGGGCTACGCCGAAGCAAACGCGGAGGACCGAAGGGAGATTGAGGAGTTTTTTCATAGACGCTGGGTGTAAGTGAGCGAAATTAGATTTATCGAATAACAATAATCTTTAGTTTCGTTCGTCAATCTTGGATTTATTGAAAAACAATAAATAGATTCTGAGGTAATAAACCTAAAATGACAGGCAGGGTGGCGAGGCGGGGGCGTGGGTCGGGTCGCAAATGAATTTGCTCCTACGGGGAAATTTTGACGCGTAGGGGGTGTGCTTTGGCTTTATCGAATTTTGTTTCCGCTGGCGTTGCTGGTGGCGCTGCCGACTTATTTGCGGCGGGCGCTGCGACGGGGCGGTTTGCGGGCGCATTTCGGGCAGCGGTTTGGCGGGCATCCGCGGGTGCGGCGCTCGAGTCGCGGCGGGCCGCGGATCTGGCTGCAGGCGGTGAGCGTGGGCGAGATGCTGGCGATCGCGCCGTTGATCGAGGCGCTGCACCGGGACGGGGCGGATATTTATCTCACGACCACGACGAGCACGGGTTACCGCATCGGGCGCGACCGTTATCTGACGATGGTGGCGGGGATCGGCTATTTCCCGGTGGACTGGTGGCCGTTTTCGGCGCGGGCGTGGCGGCAGATCCGGCCGGATCTCGTGATTTTGACGGAGGGAGAACGGTGGCCGGAGCACCTGCGGCAGGCGAAGAAACGCGGCGTGCCGGTGATCGCGATTAATGCGCGTCTCTCTGATCGAAGTTTTCGGCGGCTAAAATTATTGCCGTCGGTCGCGCGGCTGCTGGTGGGCGGAGTCACGCGGCTGCAGCCGGGCTCGACGCAGGACGCGGCGCGGTTTTTGGAACTCGGCGTGCCGGCGAGCACGATCACCACGACGGGCAATTTGAAATTTGATGTGGCGATCCCGCGGTTGAGCGGCGCGGAGCTGATGACGTTGCGGGCGGAGCTGGGATTGCCGGCGGGGTTGGTGCTGCTGGGGTCCTCGACGTGGCCGGGCGAGGAAGCGGCGATGATCGAGGCGTTGCGGGCGACGCGGGAGCGCGGGCTGGCGTGCTCGCTGGTGCTCGTGCCGCGTCATGCGGAGCGGCGCACGGAGGTCGAGCGACTGTTGGTGAAATCGGGACTGCGGTTTCACTTTCGCTCGCAGGGCGCGGCGGTGAAGGAAGTCGATGTCGCGGTGGGCGACACGACGGGAGAGCTGCGGAAAATCACGCAGCTCGCGGATCTGGTTTTCGTGGGGAAGAGCCTGCCGCCGCATGGCGAGGGGCAGACGCCGTTGGAAGCGGCGGCTTTGGGGCGGACGATCATCATCGGGCCGGGCATGAGTAATTTTCGGGTGATCGCGGAAGAGTTGGTCGGGCAGCACGCGGCGGTGCGGGTCGGGGGCGCTGAAGAACTGGCGACGACGGCAGCGGCGCTGTTACGTGACTCGGGCCGCCGTGAGGCGCTCGCGGCGGCGGCTTTGGCGTGGCACGCGAAGAATGCCGGGGCGGTGGAGCGGACGCTGGCGGTGGTGCGCGAGGAGCTGGCGAAGCTGGAGCGCGGGCGGAAGGGCTAGCCTGGATATTTCATATCCCATCCAGCCAAGGCATGGGTCACAGAGCGCACAGAGCTCCGACACAGAGGACACAGAGCCAAACACCTCGCTTGCTCCGTGTCCTCTGTGTTTGGGCTCCGTGTCCTCTGTGGCAAAAAGATTGGCGACATGGCTGTGAAAAATGAGGGCTAGGCCGGGCGGCGGCTGTGGCGCACTTGATAGAACGTGTAGCCCAAGGCAGCGAGGCCGGTGAGGGCGGCGGGAATAAACAAGGTCGCGTAGCCGAGTGATTGAAAGGCGCGGGCGCCGGCGATGCCGCCGCAGAGAAAACCGCTGATGATGATAACGCAGAGGCGGAGCCGGCGGGTATCGACTTTGAGGCCGCGCAGGGTGTGGCCGATATAAATACCGAGATCGGTGAACATGCCGGAGACGTGGGTGGTGCGCACGACGGAGCCGCTGTAGGTGCTGGCCATGGCATTTTGCAGTCCGCAGGCGCAGGAGGCGAAGTAGTCGCCGAGGTAATTTTGGCGGTTGAGCAACGGAACGGCGAAGGCGAGCAGCGCGGATTCGAGGAAGAGGGCGTAGCCGTAGCGCCGGCCGAGTTTTAGTGTAGAATCCTGGATGAGAAATCCGCTGATGGCGGTGCCGGCCACAAAGGAAAGGATCATGGCCAGAAAATGGAGCGTGGCCGGACCGTCGAAGGTGCCGATGGCGGCGCTGAGGAGCGAGGTCGTGCCGGTGAGATGCGTGATCGCCCGATGTTCGAAACCAAGGAGCCCGACGACGTTCACGATGCCCGCGATGAAGGCGAGGGCCCAAGCCCCGGTCCACACCCAGCGAGGGAGTTGGCTGATCATGCGGTGATGTTAGCCGCAGTGACGAAGCGGGCCAAATGAATTTCTGAGTCTTGAAAAATAGAATTCGCGCGGCTTCGGAGTAGGGTGGACTGTAGTCCGCTTTCTATGAGCGTAGCAGGCGGACTGAAGTCCGCCCTACCTCGGAAAAGGTGAAGATTGGTCGAACGAGGAAATTGAAAACGAGGGGAAGAATCTCATGGCCCGCGGTGAGAAAACGGGGCGACATTCGCACATGAAAAACGCGACCGGCACGGCTGGCGATCAAGACGAGGGCTCGAAAATCTTCGCTGGGGCGAGGGGGCGCGGGGTGGGCTCGCCGAAAAATTTCCTGAAACTGCTGCTTGTCGCAGCGTTTACTTTACGGGGATGGATCGCGTTGCGGGGTGGGCAGTGGTTCTGGCCGGACGAAGGGCGTTACGGGACGGCGCAGGCGGCGGCGCGGGAATTCTTGGAGGGACACTTTCATCGCGGGTGGGTGAGACTTTTTGAGCAGGCCGATCATTTGCTGTTCAAAGTGGTGGCGGTGGTGCCGGCACTGGTGGAGCAAGGGTTCAAAGGGGCGACGTGGGCGCCGGCGCTCTTTTTTGCGGCGGTGTCCACGTGGGTGCTCTGGTTGATCGGCCGAGTAGCCCGGGCGGCGGGAGCGGGTGATCGGGAGGAATTGCTGGCGGTGTTTTTTGCGGCGGGTGCGACGAGCCTGTTCTACTACGCGAGGCATCTTTTGCCCTACGACCTCGCGCTCGGGTTTGGGCTGACCGCGCTCACGTGGGGTGTCTCACAACAGACGGGATGGTGGCGGTCGTTACTCACGGGTTTTTGCGCGGGCTTTTGTTTTCTGAGCTACAACGGATATTGGACGCTGTCGGCGGTGGTGTTGTTGATTCATGTCGGCGGCGGGTGGGGAAATTATCGGACGGTGCTGGTGCGGGGCGGTTGGGCCTTTGTTGGGCTCGTGCTGCCGGTCGTCGCGGTGCTGGGAATTGGTGCGGCGCTGAGTGCGAATCTGGGGGCATGCTATCTGGCCTTCGCCAAAACGGTCCAGCAGGGAGATTTCGGGATAGCGTGGCGTTTCATGGCGGAATATTTTTGGGAGACGGAGCGCCTCGTCGCCGTCGCTTGGGCGGTGGCGGGGTGCGTTGCGATCAGGCTGCTTTGGAAACGGACGGGAGAGCGACGCGCGAGGCTGTGGTTGATGGGAGTGGTGCTGCTGTAAGCGGCTTTGGTCGTGCCCTCTGACGTGGTGCCGAAGTTCGCGGTGTCGGCGCGGCATGTGCGGGTGATGGCGCCGTTTTTCTGCTTACTATTGGCGGCGGTCGTCGAGGTGGGTTTACGGCGGAATTGGATCAAGGGTTGGGCGGTCAGTTTGCTGGCGGTGGGCCTGGTCGTGCAGGCGGGGTTCAATTTTCGCACGCCGCTGGTGCAGTCGTTTCCCATCGAATTTCGTCCGCAGGCCGAGCGCTTTTTGAAGGAGGCCACGGCGCGGGATCTTGGGCCTTACAAAATCATAAACGTCGGTTTTCTCCACAATCCGGATTGGGCGTCGGCCGCGCCGGATCAGGGTGGGGTGGTTTACCGGCGGGCGCATCCGTTCCAATTCTCGCCCTACCTTTACGAGGGCTACACCGAGGAGGCGCGGGGCCGATACCGTCAGCGCGATCTTTCCATGCGGGTGGTGCGGTTGGCGGCGGGCGGACCGGCGTTCGCAGGGTTTCCCGGTGTGATTAAACTGACGTTTCAATTGCCGACGCCGCCGGTGCCCTACACGGCGGAACCTTTGTTGACGACGGGGCGGGCGGGTTCGGGTGACGTGCTTTTCTTCGACTACCCACGGCCGGCGGAGAATCCGAGTATCATCCGGCTCGGCCATGATCACTGGGGCGGCGGCGCGATTCTTTCCAAGGAGATCGCCGTGGATCGGAGCAAGCCGCACGCGCTGCTGATCGTTTTTGGCTCACTCTTTCCTGCGGAGACGGATGAGTTTTTCGCGGCATATTCAGAGAGGAAAATCTTGAAGCGGCGGCTCTATGTCACCCTCGATGGCGCGGTTGTTTTCGATGAGGCCCGTGAGTTCAATCCGTCCAGTCCGAATGAAATTACGATTGGATATAATATGATCGGTGCTTCGACGACGGTGCCCGAGTTGACGGCGACGATTCTTAACGTGGAGCGACTGCCGCCAGAAGTGGGGTTGAACTTGATGAAGGCTGCGGCGCGGTAGAGCAGCCCTGAGTTTCAGTGAGGAATCACTCTGGAACCCAGGCCGGCTCGGAGAGCCAGCCCCACCTTTTAAGACGCCCTCTCAGCTCGCGGGCAGGAGGTCGGATTCGAGGAATTCCTCGACGGTGGGTTCCTCGGCGGGGAGGGGATAGTCGCGGAGGAAATCGGTGTAGTGGAGCAGCTCGAAGCGGCCGTCGTGGTGTTCGACGATGGCGGTGAGGGACTCGACCCAGTCGCCGCTGTTGAGGTAGTGGATGTCGCCGTAATATTTGTCGGCGGCGGTGTGAATGTGGCCGCACATGACGCCGATGCAGTCGCGAGATTTGGCGAGGGCGGCGATGTGGTCCTCGAAGTTGGAGACGTGGCTGACGGCGGATTTGACGCGGGCCTTGATCGCTTTGCTGAGTGACCAATATTCGAGACCACGCCAGGCGCGCCAGGCGTTGTAGGCGCGGTTGAGTTTGAGGAGCGCACGGTAGCCCCAGTCGCCGAGGTGGGCGAGCCAGACGAAATTTTTTGTGACGGTGTCGAAGACGTCGCCGTGGAGGACGAGATAACGACCGCGGGGGCTTTCGTGGATGTGGTCCTCGACAATGGTGAGGTTTTCGAAATCGAGTGGGAGGAAGCGCGCGAGGACGTCGTCGTGGTTGCCGCGGAGGTAGACGACTTGGGTGTCTTTCTTCTCCAGTTTTTTGAGGATGATGCGGATGAAGCGGGTGTGGGCCTTGGTCCAACTACCGCCGCGCTGGAGGGCCCAGCCGTCGATGATGTCGCCGTTGAGGATGAGTTTCTCGCAGCGGACGTGGCGCAGGAAATGATTCACCTCGACGGCCTTGCTTTCGGCGGTGCCGAGGTGGATGTCGGAGAGGATGACGGTGCGGACGCGGAGTTTTTTCATGAAAGGGCGACGGAAGTTTGTAACCCAATAGGTTACAAGTGGGCGGCGTTCACGGGAGTTGAAGGGCGAAACCGGCGGGAGCGGGTTCGTCGGCGAAGGCGAGGGCGCGGGAGGTGGCAGGGACGACGATGCGCAGGCTGCGCGGATGAACCGTGACTTCCACGGTCGTGCCGGTGAGGTGGGTCTCGCCGTCGGTGTGGACGAGGCCGGGAGCGGGACGCTCGATGATGAAGCGCGAGCCGCGGAGGCGGCGGACGACGGGACTGCGGTCGATGGAGCCCTGAAAAAGACGGGCGCCTAGGGCGACGGCGCCGAGAAGGCCGACGGGGCGGATGGCGATGAGATCGAGCTGGCCGTCATCGACGCGGGCGCCGGGGGCGATGAAGGCGCGGTTGCCGTATTGGTCGGAGTTGGCGACGGCGATCAGCATGATCTCGATGGATTCGCGGCGACCGTTGACGGTGATGGTGCAGTGCTCGCTCTTGCGGGCGGTGAAGGCGGCGAAGGCGGTGCGTGCGTAGGCGGGGAGGCCGCGGGTCGTGAGGTGGTTGAAGCGGAGGCTGACCTCGGCATCGAGGCCGAGGCCCATGG
>JANXLP010000465.1 GCA_025355125.1 Opitutaceae bacterium
AAAGGAAATGAATCCCATGACTTAAAAGTACTTGTTCCAACTCACACTTTCTTAGCCATTCAAAAAAACAGACAAAATTACGCTTTTTTTGGCGAAGCCCGCATCCGTGGCGCCGTTGAGTCCCGTCCCGATTGGTGCATCAGCCGCCAGCGTTCCTGGGGCGTGCCGATCCCGGCGTTCTTCGACGACAATAAAAACGCCAACCTCGACGCCACCGTCGCCCGCGCCGTCGCCGCCAAGATCGCCACCGAAGGCACCAACTTCTGGTATAACGCCACCCCCGCCGAAATCCTCGCCGGCATCACCCTGCCCGCCCATTGGCCCGCGCCCTCCGCGCTCACCTGCGGCCGCGACACCCTCGACGTCTGGCTCGACTCCGGCTCCTCCCACGCCGCCGTTCTGCGCAACGGCCAGGGTGGCACGCAGTGGCCCGCCGATCTCTATCTCGAAGGCAGCGACCAACACCGCGGTTGGTTCCAGTCCTCTCTCTGGACCAGCGTCATCGCCTTCGGCGGCGCGCCCTACAAAGCCGTTCTCACCCACGGCTTCATCGTGGACAAGGCCCGCCAGAAAATCTCCAAGAGCAGCACGTATCAAAAGCCGCAGACGAGCGACGCCTACATCGCTACGCACGGCGCCGATGTCATCCGCCTCTGGATCGCCTCGCAGGATTTCCGCGACGACATCCCCGTCGATGACGAGATCCTGAAAAACGTCGGCGAATCGTATCGGCTTTTCCGCAACAGCCTCCGCTTCCAGCTCTCCAACCTGTTCGACTTCGACGCCGCCAAAGACGCCGTCCCCGTCGCGCAGCTCGACGTCCTCGACCGCTGGGCTCTCCACCAGACCGCCGCCCTCCTTCGCGAAGTCACCGCCGCCTACGACGCCTACGAGTTCCACCGCGTTTACCAGCTCTGCAACCAGTTCTGCGCCGTCACGCTCTCCGCCGTCTATCACGACATCCTCAAGGACCGCCTCTACACGCTCGGCACCAACGCCCCGCTGCGTCGCTCCTCGCAGACCGCGATCCATCAGATCTTCCGCACGCTGGTTAAGATCCTTTCGCCGATCCTGACGTTCACGAGCGACGAAGCTTGGTCCTACGCCGTCGCCAACGCCGAATACGGCAACGACTCCGTCCACCTCCAAGACTGGCCCGTCGCACCCGCCGAGTGGACCGACGGGACCGTCGAGTCCGACTTCGCCGTTCTCCTTCGAACTCGCGCCCAAGTCACGGAAGCCATCGAACCCTTCCGCGCCGCAGGTCATCTCGGCAAATCCCTCGACGCCGCCGTCACGCTCACCGCTGCGGCGGATGACGCCACCTCCACGGTGCTCAACCGCCATCGCGATTTCCTCCCCGAACTTTTCATCGTTTCCAAAGTCACCCTCGCTACGCCCGCCACCGGCACCGCCCTCGCTGCTACCGTTCGCCCCTGCGCTGAGCACGGCGACGTCCGCTGCCCCCGCTGCTGGCGCTGGGTGCCAAAACTCGAAACGACCGCCGCCCACGGCGAACTTTGTCCACGTTGCGTTCAAGCTTTGATCCCCTAGCCTCTCTTACGTCCCCCCAACCTACCCATGGCCAAGAAAACCAAGAAAATCGCCAAGCCTGCCGCGAAACCTTCCAAGCCTGCCCCCAAGCCGAAGGTCAAACCTCAGGTCAAATCCAAACCTCAGGCCAAATCCAAACCTCAGGCCAAATCCAAGGCGAAGGCCAAACCCGCGCCACAACCAAAGGCGAAAGCCAAGGTCACGAAGAAAGCCGTCGTAAAAACGACGGTTAAGCCCAAGCCCGCGACTCCGATCAAGTCCAAGGCCCCTGTCCCAAGTCCGGTCCCTCCAAAGGCACCGTCCAAACCGGCCTCCGCGCCGGCCAAGAAATCTACCACTATGGAAAAACCCTCTAAGAAGAACGCCCTGCGCGACAGTATCCTCAAGCGCAAGGCTCCTGCCAAACCCATCGCGTTCAGTCTCGATGAAGTTCGCGCCATCGCGAAGACCGCCGTGGAAAAGGCCGAGACGGAAACGTCCACCAAGACCGCCGCCAAGCCCAGCCCGACCAAGCAGGCGCTCGCGATGGAGAAAGCCGCGAAGCCCAGCCACGTGAAGGCCGCCTCGCTCGCCGACATCCTCGGTTTCAACCCGAAGAAGGCCAAGTCCGTCGAGGCCGTCCTCGAGGTCGAAGTCCCTGATAAATACAAGCGCTACTACAAGCTCCTTCTCGACCTCCGCACCCACCTGACTGCCGGCATCGAACTCCACTCCGAAGAGACCCTGAAACGCTCGTCCAAAGACGACGCCGGCGACCTCTCCTCCTACGGCCAGCACATGGCCGATTCCGGCACCGACACCTTTGACCGCGACTTCGCCCTCAGCCTCGTCTCCAGCGAGCAGGAAGCCCTCGGCGAGATCGACGCCGCCATCAAGCGCATCAAGGACGGCACCTACGGCATCTGCGAAATCACGCAGGAGCCCATCGCCAAAGAACGCCTCCTCGCCGTGCCTTTCACCCGCTATTCCGCGAGCGCCCAAAAAGAGCTCGAGCGCAACCGGCACCGTTCCCGCACCCAGGCCGGCATCCTCGGCGAACTCGGCGAAGACGGCGCCCCCAGCAGCAGCAACAGCGAAGACGGCGGCGGCGACGAGTGAGCTGAATTTTCGATTTTCGATCCTGGATTTTCGATTGAACTCAGCCCACCCCCGCCCGCTATGACGCCGAGAGCCGACGCCAGCGCTCCTCAATCGAAAATCGACAATCAAAAATCGAAAATCTCCATCCGTCTGCTCGCCTATCGGCGATTGCTGGTCATCGCCCTCATCGTTCTCGCGGCCGATCAGCTCACCAAAATCGCCATCGTGGCGAATCTGCCCTTCCCCACCTACGGTGAAGGGCGCGGGGCCATAACGGTCATCCGGAATTTCTTCTATCTCGTGCACGTCGGCAACACCGGTGCCGCGTGGAGTATGTTTTCCGGCCAGAGCGTGCTGCTCGCGATCCTCGCCCTCGCCACCCTCGTGGCAATTTTCATCTGGCGCGATGCCCTCGCGCTCCGCGAACGCCGCTCCCAGCTCTGCTTCGGCCTCCTCTGCGGCGGCATTGCAGGTAACGTCGTGGACCGCCTCCGCTACGGCCACGTCGTTGACTTCATCGACCTACATTTCGGCAGCTACGTTTACCCCAGCTTCAACGTCGCCGACTCCGGCATCTGCATCGGCGTGATCCTCTACCTCTGGCACTCCCTGCGAGAGCCGAAGTAGGGCGCGGTCTCCGACCCGGCCTCCGCGCCGGGCCTCTTGGTTTAATCGAGGGCGGGTCAAAGACCCGCCCTACTTTCTACCGCACTCACTCACTCGACGTTGGCGATCTGCTCGCGGATTCGCTCCAACTCGTTCTTCAACTCGATCACCGCGCGCGAAATCGTGAGGTCGTTGGCCTTGCTCCCGATGGTGTTCACCTCACGGCCGATTTCCTGAAGTATAAACTCCGACTTCCGGCCAATCTCTCCGTCGGATTTCAGCAAAGTCGCGAACTGTTCCAAGTGACTGCGTAAGCGCGTGAGTTCTTCTGTCACGTCACAGCGATCTGCGAACAACGCGATCTCCTTGAGCACGCGTTCATCTTCAAGATTCAACTCCAACTCTGCCGTGCGCAGACGTTGCAGCAGCTGATCGCGATAAAGCGCCGGCACCGCCGGAGCGCGGGCCGCGACCGCGTCCACATTGCGGCGCAAAATTTCGAGCCGCCCGAGAAAATCCACCAACAGCGCCTCGCCTTCCTTTGCGCGCATAGCGGAGAAGGCCCGCAATGCGGTCTCCAGCGTCGCCAACACCGTCGCCTGCGCCGCCTCGGCCGGCGGGAAATCGTCGGGCTTGCGCTGCGCACGGGCGATGTCCCACAGCAGTTCCGGCGTCGGCGTGAACGCCACACCCTGCCGAGCCGCAAAAGACGAGAGTCGATCCAGCGCGTCTGCCGCGGCGTCCTCATCCCAAACTTCTTCACGCACTCCAGCCGCCCCGGTCAGCTCGATCTGCACATGCACTTTACCACGTGAGGCATAACGCCGCGCGAGTTCACCGATGGCAGCCTCAAGACTATCCCACGGCTCCGGCAGTTTCATCGTGAGATCGAGCGTCTTCCGATTCACCGAGTTCACCTGCACGGTGAGCGTATCGGAACCCAACGCCGCGATCGCGCGGCCATATCCAGTCATGCTTCGCATGACAAAATTCCAAACGGCAATACGCCAAACGCCAAACAATTTTCACCGATCACTCGAGCCGTTTGACGATGGTTGAGAAAATCAACTTCAGCTCGTGCGCTTCTTGGCGCAGAGCCTCTCTTTGCTCAACCGCAGTCTCAGCTTGGCCGGGATTGAGCAGCCGCAGCCAAAGCTGGCTCTCCTTCGCTTCCTTTCGGCAAATCCGGAATTTCATCACCCGGTCTTTGTCGCCCAAGGCCTCGTTCGCCTCGATGCAGTTGGCCGCGACCGAGCCCGAAGAGCGGACCAACTGTTTCACGTCTTCAATATTGGAAATCGTGCGCGGCAATCCCCTGACAAAGGCTCGCACATTCTCTGCAAACACCGCCGTCCGCTCCTCTAAATCTTTTGGCTTACTTTCCATCGGATTTTTTTGGAGCTCTGGACCTTTGGCGTTTGAGATTTTCAGTCCAATGTGACGCCCAGGATTTTCGCGACTTGGTTCACGTCTTTGTCGCCGCGACCAGAGAGATTGATGACGAGGATCTCATCCTTGCGCATGGCTTTGGCGCGTTTCACGCCGTGCACGAGCGCGTGCGTGCTTTCGAGCGCCGGGATGATGCCTTCAAGCCGCGAGACGAGCTGGAACGTCTCCATCACCTCGTCGTCGCAAGCATAGGCGAAATCGATCCGCTTTTGGTCACGATAGAACGCGTGCTCCGGCCCGATGGCCGCGTAATCGAGGCCCGCGCTCACCGAGTGCGTCAACTCGATCTGCCCGTCTGGGTCTTGGAGAATGTAGGTCTTGGCGCCCTGCAACACGCCGAGCTTGCCGCCTTCGAACCGCGCCGCGTGCTCGCCGCGCT
>JANXLP010000470.1 GCA_025355125.1 Opitutaceae bacterium
GGTGTAGTTGGCGCTGGTGTAGTCGGAGTAGTCGGCGAAGACATCGGTCTGGCCGTTGACGACGGTGGTATCGGTGGCGGAGGCGCTGGTGAAGGTGCTGAGGGGGAGCACGGTGCCGGTGGTGATGGGGCGGATGCGCCAGGTGTGGCCGCGGTTTTGGCTGAGGTAGGCGTTGTAGGTGAAGCCGGTGTTGAGGATGGTGTGGGCACCGAGTTTGTAGTCGGCCTTGAGGCTGCCGTTGCGGCGGAATTTCACCTGCGGGCCATCGACGAGGGTGAAGGTGTCGAGGCGGACGGGGGCGTCGATCTGGACGGGCGCGGCGGTGGTGCCGGCGACGACCGGCGTGTAGCCGAGGCCGTTGTTGTGGGTGGGGTTGATGGTGTTGGTCTCGGAGTAGGAGAAGGTGAGGCCGAGGGTGTTGCGGAGGAAGGCCTCGGAATAAACGACGCTGGCGCCGGGCTTGATGCGCTGGGTCGGGCGTTGGCCGGGACCGGGCTGGGCGGAGAAGGTGAGCATCTCGCTGTTGGCGTTGAGCAGGAGAACGGTGCGGAAGATCCGGCGCTTCTGGTTAAACGCGCTCTTGGTCTCGGCATTGATGACGCCGCCGGTGGACGGGGCATACCACGGCGGCGGAGCTTTATAGACCTCGATGGATTCGATGTTGGCGATGCTGGCCTGGCTGAACTCGAAGGCGCGGCTGGAGGCATCGGAGGAGCCGGTGCTGGAGCGGGGCGGGGAGCCGGCGGCGGCGGGGATCTGGCCGTCGATGGTGAAGGTGGTGGCCTCGGGGTCTTGGCCGCGCACGGAGACGGTGGCGGCGTCGGCGTTGGAGTAATTCACGAGAAGCCCGGGGACGTATTTGAGGAATTCGCCGATGTTGCCCTCAGGCACTTCGCCGAGCATGTCGGCGGAGATGGCGGTCATGAAGTAGTCGGCTTTTTTCTGTTTATTGACCTGGGCGGCGTTGCCCTCGACCTCGCTGGCGACGACGAAGGCGTTGAGTTTATAAATGCCGGCGGTGAGGGCGAAGTCCTGGGTGACGTTTTGGCCGGTGCCGACGGTGACGGGCTGTTTCTGGGTATCGAGGCCGGTGTAGGTGACGGCGGCGGTGTAGGTGCCGGGTTTGACGTTGAGGAGCGTGTAGGAGCCGTCGCGATCGGTGAGGGCGCGGTAGGCGGTGCCCTCGAGGGCGACCTCGGCCTCGCCGAGGTATTGGTTGGTGGCCTGGTTGGAGACGCGGCCGGAGAGGCTGCCGTTGGACGGGGTCTGGGCGCGGGCGGGCGCGGGGACGAGCGCGGCGAGTGCGAGGGTGAGGAGCGCGAGACGGAGGAAGGAGCGGAGACGGTTCATGGTGGGGTGGGACGGAGAAACCTGCCGACCGCTGGAGAACGGGCGGTGGGGTAGAAATGATTATGCAAACGAGCGGAGGGGACCGGGCCGAGAATGCTTCACTCCGGACAGTCTGAGCGGAATGGGAGCATGGGACGGCTTCGCGCTTTTCAAAGCGGGGGCGGTTCGTAAGGTCGCGGGATGAAACGTCTCATCCCACCCCTGGTGCTCGCGTTCACGCTCGCTGTCGTTCTCGCGCCGTTCGCCCTTGCGGCCGACGTGGCCAAGGCGGCGAAGAGCGCGCCGGCGTCCGACCAATCGCCGGCGGCGCCAATCGCGGGGGCGATTTCCACGGTGACGGGCATGGCGATCTCGCCGCTGCTCGGCACGGGCGCCTACGGGGCCTACCAGTGGTTGAGCGCGAAGGACGATGCGGCGAAGGCGGTGCTGCCGTGGTATGCGCAGTGGAGTTTTTTCGGGCCGGCGCTGCTGATCGTGGGCCTGTGTGCGTTGAAGGATGCGCTCGGGACGGTGGTGCCTCCGGGACTCAAGAAGCCGCTCGATGTGCTCGAGACGATTGAGAACAAGGCGGCGGGACTCGTCGCGGCGGGCGCGGTGGTGCCGTTTACGATGGCGGCGGTTTCCAAGATGGTGGTCGGCGCGAAGACGGCGGGCGTGGGCGGGGCGGTGCTGGTGCCGAGCGGGCTGGCGATGCTGCCCTTGGGGACGATCGATTTCACGTGGCTGCTGAACATTCTCACGGTGCCGTTCGGCGTGGCGATGTTCGCGGTGGTGTGGATGGCGTCGCACGCGATCAACGTGCTGATTTTGCTGAGTCCGTGGGGCGCGATCGACGCGGCGCTGAAGGGCGCGCGGACGGGGTTGCTGGGGCTGCTCACGCTGACGGCGACGATCAACCCGTGGGTGGGTGCGGCGCTGTCGATTCTCGTGATCCTGATCGCGTGGCTGGTGGCGGGCTGGGCGTTTCGGCTCACGGTTTTCGGCTCGGTGTTTTGCTGGGATTTTTTCACGGTGCGCCGCGCGCGGTTCACGCCGAAGGAGAATGACAACAAGGTGTTCGCCGGCGGAAACCTGCCCGGCGTGTCGCCCCGCACCTATGGCCGGCTGGTGCTGCGGACGGCGGGCGGGATCGAATTTTACTACAAGCCCTGGCTGGTGCTGCCGGAGCGCAGCGCGGTGGTGGCAGCCGACAAGGCGCAGCTCGCGGTGGGCAAGGGGCTGTTTTTCTCCAGCATCACGGCGGATGATCGCGACACGCTCTTCATTTTGCCGCCGCGTTATCACGGGCACGAGGAGATGATCGCGCGGGCGTATCTGCTCGGCGGCGGGGTGCGCGATGCGGGACTGCGCAAGGCGTGGAGCGTGCTGAAGGAGCTCTTTGGCGGCTCGGCGGCGAAGACGCAGGTGGTGTGAGGTGGACGGCCTGCGTTAAGGCGCGAAAGGGCGAATGTGCGCGGCATCACGGCGCGCGTGGCGCCTATTCCGGGAGCGGCCTACCTTTGGTTTCGGGAGCGAGCCAGATCACGACCATGCCGAGCAGATAGACGAGCGTGATAACCGCCCCGGCTTCGGCGTAGCTGCCCTTGAAGAACTGCATGAGGCTTCCCATCTGCACCGCGCCCACCGCGGCGAGGATGCGGCCGGCGTTGTAAGCCAGACCTTGGCCGGTGGCGCGCACCCGCGTCGGGAACAACTCCGGCAGATACAGCGGCAGCCAGCCGTAAAACGCGGCCGACATGCCTCCGACGACAAAGGTCAGCACCAGGAAGCGCAGGTCGTAGGTGCCGACGCCGCGGAAGAGCCACGCGCAGCTCGCCAGCGAAGCGAAACAGAGCAGGAAATAAGCGGGTCGGCGACCGAGGCGTCCGCCCATCCAGGCGCCGGCAAGGCTGCCGAAAATCGCGCCGAGGGCCGAAAGAGCCAGCGTGTGTGCCTTGGCCACGGTATTCCGGTTTGAGCTCAAGATAGAGCGCGGGGTGAACGCAGGAAGCGCAGGGCGGCGGCGGGGAGGGAGGCGTAGTGCTGGGTGCGGGCGGAGAGGTTGAGGGAGCCGTCGCGCAGGAGCGCGCCGAGCAGG
>JANXLP010000471.1 GCA_025355125.1 Opitutaceae bacterium
ACATCACCACTACCCCCAAACTGCGGCGCTTGACTCGCCTGCGGCGCTATGAAACATCCTCCCTTTCACCGAACACCAATCATGGGCCAACAACTTAATAAGCACATCAAACGCAAACGCCGCGCCGCCTATAACAAGCGCCGCAAGATTCTCGCCAAAAAAGCGGGTAAAGCTTCCGCCAAGAAGTAAACGCCTCACGGCGTCTCTGGCTCCCGATGAAACCGCGGCCCGCGCCGCGGTTTTTTGTTCGTGAAATTCCCGCGCCTCCCGCCCATTTTCCGTCCTGATTATGATCAAAGTCAGTCTCATCTCCCTCGGTTGCGCCAAGAATCTCGTCGATAGCGAGATCATGATCGGCCACCTCCATCAGGCCGGCATGGTCGTCATCCCTGAGGCGGAGAAGGCCGACGTCGTCATCGTCAACACCTGCTCGTTCATCGACTCCTCCAAGGAGGAATCCATCGGCCACATCCTCGAAGTTCACCAGAACCGGGGCATGAAGAAGCGCAACAAGGCGCAGAAGCTCATCGTCGCCGGCTGCATGTCGCAGCGTTTCTCGAAAGACCTTTCCTCGTCGCTCAACGACGAAGTCGATGCCTTCATCGGCCTCGATCAGGTCACCAAGGTCGCCCCGATCATCGAGGGCCTTTTCGCCAAAGAGCGCGCCGCCGGCCAAGTGCCCGAGAATTTCGTCACCGCGCGCTCGACCTACATCCCCGATTTCAACACGCCCCGCTTCCGCCTCACGCCGAAGCACACCGCCTACATCAAGATCGCCGAGGGCTGTAACCACCCCTGCACGTTCTGCATTATCCCGCAGATCCGTGGTCGCCATCGCAGCCGCACCGTTGAGAGCGTCGTCGCCGAGGCCCGCCAGCTCGTCAAAGAGGGCGTGAAAGAGCTCAACCTCATTTCCCAAGACACGACGTTCTTCGGCATGGACACGTGGGAGCAGCGCCCCAATCCGCGCACCCCCGTCGATTCCACGCGCGGCACCGCCCTCACCACCCTCCTCCGCGAGCTCAACGCCATCGAGGGAGATTTCTGGATTCGCCTGCTCTACACGCATCCCGCGCACTGGAGTGACGAGCTCATCCAGACCATCGCCGATTGCCCGAAGGTCGCCCGCTACATCGACATCCCGCTACAGCACATTTCCGACAACATGCTCGGCGCCATGCAGCGCGAGACCAGCGGCGACTACATCCGCGATCTCATCAAGCGCATCCGCGCCGGCATCCCCGGCATCGCCGTCCGCACCACCTTCATCGTCGGTTTCCCCGGCGAGACCGAAGCCGACGTCGCCGAGCTCGAGACATTCGTCCGCGAGACAAAGTTCGAACGCCTCGGCGTCTTCCGCTACTCGCAGGAAGAAGGCACCCGCGGAGCGAAGATGGAAAACCAGATTCCGCAAAAGACCAAAGAAGCCCGCTGGCACCGCCTCATGAAGCTCCAGCAGGACATCGCCGCCGAGGTCAGCAAGAGCCACGTCGGCCAGACGCTCAAAGTTCTCGTCGAGGAAGTCGGTGTCGCCCGTGGTGATGCCGATGCACCCGACATCGACGGCCGCGTTTACGTGCCGCGTGAACTCACCGTCGGCGAGTTCGCCGATGTGACGATCACCGGTTTTCAAGACTACGACCTGCTCGCGCTGCCGCAGGGCCAGCGCCCCTCCGAGTTCAAGGTCGCGAAGCAGGCGCAGTAAATCGCCCCGCCATGCGCCGCAGGCTTCAAGCTATGCTCGCGTGTGCAGCGCTGCTCCTCGCGACCGGCTGCCAACGGCATCCCCTCGACGAAAAAGTCACGGCCCGCAACGACCTCGATTTTTCCATGTGGCTTTCCCGACAGCCCCGCGATCTCACCGCCGTTGATCGCAAGGACCTCCGCGACGCCTTGCAGCAAATCAAATTCATCGTCATGACCGCCTCGCCCGGTTTGACGCCGGCCGAGCAGTCGCAGGCCACCTACGCTGAACTCAGCGGACAAACGATCCGGGAAATCTTGGCCGCCAGCTTCACTCTCCAGCATGACCGCATCGCCGAGGAAGTCGCCACGCTCTTGAGTCGCGAAGACCGCTACCGCGCCGTCGATCCCGCCACATTAAATTCCGAAGCGCGTGAATTTCTCGAGGGCTTTAAAGCCCGCATGGAACAACGCCGTTCCGAAATGCAAAGACTCGAAGATCGCCGCCTCCAGATCGAGGCCCGTTAAGCGGTCGCTCGACCGCCCGCCGCGGCCACATAGCCGCCGATTATGCCGTCGAACGAGCCGTTACTGAAAAACGCCACCACCCGCGACTCCGAGATCGGCAGCGTCTCCGCCTTCAGTATCTCCAGCAACGCCGCGTTGCTTGGCGCCATATGCGCGCTCACGCCCTGCGTTTCCAAGTGCTGCACCACGGCCTCGGGGTCAAAGCGCTCCTCCGCACTCAATTTTTCCGGCCGATTCACCGGCCCGAGATAAACCTCGTCCGCGAGCCCCAGCGCCCGCGTAAAGCCCGCCTGCATCGCCTTTGTGCGCGCCGTGTTACTCCGCGGCTCAAAGACCGCCGCCAACTTCGCGCCGGGAAACCGCGCCCGAAACGACTGCAACGTCTCCGCCAACGCCGTCGGATGGTGCCCGAAATCCTCGATCACGGTGAGCTGCGGCGTCTTCAACACGACTTCCTGCCGGCGCTTCACCCCGCGAAACGTTCCCAGCGCCGCCAGCGATAGTGCCGTCGGATTATCCGGATACAGCGCGAGCGCCGCCGCCGTCGCCGCCATCGCCGCATTGCGCGCGTTATAAATTCCCGGCTGCGCCCAAATCACCTCGGCCCACGCTTGACCACGCCAGGTCAGGGAAAAACGCGCTCCGTCGGCGTTCTCGCTAAAATCGACGATCCGCACGTCGTTGGTTTCGCCCGTGCCCACGCGCACCACGCGCGTCCACCCCAACGCCCCGAGCGCGCGGATATTGGTGTCGTCGCCATTCAGCACGACATAGCCGTTGCGCGGCACGATGCGCGTGAAGTGCGTAAACGTCCGCTGCACATCGGCGAGATCACGAAAAATATCCGCGTGGTCGAATTCCAGATTGTTGATCACCGCGATGTGCGGCGCGTAGTGGATGAACTTGCTGCGCTTGTCGAAGAACGCGCTGTCGTATTCGTCGCCCTCGATCACAAACGGATCGCCCACCGCCCCGAGATGATTGCCCACCGGCGGATCGAGCGGCACGCCGCCGATCAAAAACCCCGGATCGCGCCCCGCCGCCCGCAGCAGATAAGCGGTCAGCGCCGTCGTCGTCGTCTTCCCGTGCGTGCCCGCGATCACGATATTCTTCCGGCCCTTGAGCACGAAATCCGCGAGCAACGCCGGCAGCGACGTAAACGCCACCGCGCGTTCATCCAAGAGCCACTCGACCTCTGCATTGCCCCGCGACATCGCGTTACCGATCACCACGAGGTCCGGCTTCATCGCCATGAGCCGCGCGACATCGTAGCCCTCGTGCAACGCGATGCCCGCCTCCGCAAGCACCGTGCTCATGGGCGGATAAACTCCCGTGTCGGCTCCGCTCACCTCGTGGCCCGCCGCCCGCGCGAGCAGCGCGGCATTGCCCATCGCCGTGCCGCAAATGCCCATGAAGTAAATCCGCATTTTTTTGTCCGTGCTCATGTCGCTTATCCGCGACGCTGCACAAAAAATCGCACGCGGGAAGCGCCTTGTTGCTGCGTTTCAATCCGTCGCTCGAAATCGTCGCGCGATTCCTGAACCGCCGGCGATTTTCACCGCAAGCGCCCGCCCGCTGACGCCAACAACACGAGCCCCGCGCGATTCCACGTCGGCCCTGGGTCGAAAATCGAATTTCCCAGCGCGCAGCTTCCCGCTGGGAGTGGTAGAGTGAGGCGACCACCCACATCCCGTAGGTCCGGCGAGCAGCGCGTGATCAGCTCACCACCCAGCACACTTCACGCCCATCGCCCTCACCCCGCCACCGCTGAAGAGAGTCCGCATGGGAGTTTTGTTGCGCGCACGCCGCTCCAAATCCATCCGAAGCTATGCCTCTGCCCCGCCGGCTCGTCTGCTTTGCGCTTTCAATTCTCGCCTGCACCTCCCTCTCCCCCGCGCAAACCGCGCCGGACCCCAGGCCCGTGGCCCTCGATAAAGTCGTCGTCACCCCAGCCGTTTCGGCGTGGGCAATCAGCCCCTCGCCGCCGGCGCCGCCCTCACCGCCGCCGACCTCGAAGCCCTGCCTCAACTCGGTGAGGACCTCTACCGCACCATCGCCCGTCTGCCCGGCCTCGCCGCCGATGATTTCACCGCGAAATTCTGGCTGCGCGGCGCACCCAATTCTCAAGTCCTCGCGCGCCTCGACGGCGTAGATTTGATCGAGCCATTCCACCTCAAGGATATCGACGGCGCCCTCTCCATCGTCGATCTCCCCTCAGTCGCCCGCCTTGATCTCGTCACGGGCGGCTTCACCTCCGATTTCGGCGACCGTCTCGCCGGCGTCCTCACGATGGAAACGGCCTCCGCGAGCGCGCTCGTGCCGCGCACCTCTCTCGGCCTCAGCCTCACCGGCCTGCGCGCCGCCAATCAGGGCGCTTTCGCGGCCGGTCGTGGCCACTGGCTCATCGCCGCCCGTCGCGGTTATCCCGATCTCGCGCTCAAGGTCCAGGGCCGCGACGACGAACTCGATCCACGTTACTACGACGTCACCGCCAAGATCGCCTACGCGCTCACGCCCGAGCATACCGTCTCCTTCCACGTCCTCCACGCCGACGACACGCTCAAATTCCACAAAACTGACGACCCCGATCTCAACAGCAGCTACCGCAGCGACTACGTGTGGGCCCGCTGGCAGGGCAAATTCGGCGAACGTCTCTCCGGCGAGACCGTCCTCGCGTTCACGCATCTCGACTGGCACCGCCGCGGCCTCGGCCAGTTCGACCAACGCTACGCCCTCAATCTCCGCGACGACCGCGACCTAGATCTCGTCACGCTCCGCCAGGACTGGTCGCTCCACCTCGGCGAAAAGGCCCTCCTGCGCACCGGCTTCGATGTGAACTCCGGCGAAGCTGGCTACCGCTACGATCTCGAGCGCGACGAATCCGTCATCGTCAATGGCGTCCAAACCACCGCGCACCGCAGCGCCCACCTAAAGCTCTCGCCGCAGCGCACCCCCGCCGGTGCCTACGTCGCCCTGCGCCTGCACCCCACGTCCGCCCTCGTGATCGAGCCCGGCCTCCGCCTCGACCGCCGCGATCAATCCGGCAACGTCGGCGTCAGCCCGCGCCTCAACGCCGTGCTCACCCTCGGTCGCACGAGCTTCCGCGCCGCGTGGGGCCTCTACCGCCAATCCCAGGGACTGCACGAACTCGCCATCGAGGACGGCGAGAGGTCCTTCCACCGCTCCGAAGAAGCCGAGCACCGCATCCTCGGCGTCGAACAATCCCTCCCCGCCGGCTTCACCCTCCGCCTCGAAGCCTACGAGCGCCGCTCCTCGGATCTCCGCCCGCATTGGGAGAATCTCGATAACATCTATAACCTCTTCCCCGAGGTGCAGACCGACCGCGCGCGGTTCGATCCCTCCGGCGGACGCGCCCGTGGCGTCGAGTTACTTCTTCAACAGCGCCTCAGCCCACGCTTCACCTGGAACGCCAGCTACGCCCTCGCCCGCGCCGAGGAAACCGTCGCCGGCCGCACCATTCCCCGCGCCCGCGACCAGCGCCACACGCTCTACGCCGACGCCAGCTATGCGCCTTCGCCAAAATGGCGTTTCAGCGCCGCGTGGCAGTTCCACACCGGCTGGCCGATCACGCCGTTCACCTACAACCTCGTCACGATCAACAACGGTCGCCGCGTCGCCGTTCGCACCACGGGCGCCGCCTACAGCGCCACCCTGCCCGACTATCACCGGCTCGACCTCCGCGCCACCCGCGTCTGGCAGTTCAAACGCAGCGAAGTCCGCGCCTACCTCGACCTCTTCAACGTTTACGACCGCGTCAATTCCTACGGCAACCTTCGCGACATCACCATCCAGGGCACCACGCTCACCGTCAAAGAGCGCCCGCGCGAACTTCTGCCCTTCCTTCCGAGCGTGGGCGCCGCGTGGGAATTTTGACGCTCGCGCTCGCTTCGGGTTGAGTAACATCGCCCTCGCTTCGCACAAAATGCGGGGCGCGTTCACGACAAACGGCAACCCTCGCGTCCTCCGCCTGTCCACCGTTTCATTCTAATCCTCCGGCATGCGCCGCCTCCTTCGTTTAACTCTCGGGCTCGCCACCCTCCTGCTGCTGGGCCTCGCCACACTCCCGTGGTGGCTCGGATTGATCCTGCCCGCCATCGGCCGCTCCTACGGAGTCACCTTCAACCGCTACGAGCGCGTCAGCTACACGCGCTTCGCCCTCGAAACCGTCGTCGTCCGCGCCCCCGTGACCTCCGTCAACCTTACCCGCGTCGAGGCCGATTCTCCGCTGATCTGGCTGTGGCGCCGCGTCCTCGGCCAGCCCGGCGCCGTCGTCGTCGATAAATGGCGCGTCGAGGTCGTCGCCACCCCGCCCTCGCCCACACCGACTCCCGCCGGCTGGTTGCCGCTCCGCGCCCGCCTCCAAAACATCCTCACCCCACTGCATCCTTGGCTCCCCCGCGCCCAACTCGGCGCCGGCACCGTCCGCTGGCCCGGCGGCGGCTTCAGCCTCGCCTCCGCCACCTGGCAGGACGCCGTCCTCAAACTCAAAGATTTTAACTACGGCCCCGTCCACGCCAGTGGTGAACTCACGCTCTTCCCCAAAGGTCAGGACCTGCTCCAACTTACCGCCGCGCTCAACTCGGCCCCGCTCC
>JANXLP010000482.1 GCA_025355125.1 Opitutaceae bacterium
TGTGCCGGTAACGCTCGGTCTGCGTAGCCGGGGCTTCGTGGAAATCGAGCCGCTTAAAAAAGATGCGCTCGCCGAGAAGCAGCCTGTCGTCGCGTCCGGGGTGGGGGCCTTGATTCTTTTCCAAGGCGCCAAGCTCGCACCCAAACCGTTGCGTAAGGAGTTCCAGATCGACGGCGGAAACTGAGCTGCCCGCCATGATTCTCTCCGATCTCTCCATCCGGCGCCCGGTCATTTGCCTCGTCGCGTCCATCATCATCATCCTCGTCGGCCTGCTTCGGTTCGGTGCGATGCCGGTGCGCGAGTATCCCAACGTCGATTCACCGACGGTGACGATTACCACGAGCTATCCCGGCGCCTCGGCCCAGGTCGTGGAGTCTAAGGTCACCGAACCCATCGAGAAGGAAGTCGCCGCCATCGAGGGCATTCGCCTCATCCGTTCCAACTCTTCCGAGCAGCGCTCGTCCGTCACGATCGAGTTCAACCTCGGCCGCAACCTTGACGAGGCCGCCAACGATATTCGCGACCGCGTCAGTCGCGTGAAATTGCCATCCGAGATTGACCCCCCGCGCGTGAGCAAGGCGGATCCGGATTCCAGCCCGGTGTTTTCAATGTCGTTTAATTCGACGCGTTTTTCGCGTCTCGAAATCGTCGAAATGCTCGACCGGATCGTCGTCCCGCGCGTGCAGACTGTGCCCGGGGTGGGCTCCATCATCGTGGACGGCCCGCGCTACGCCATGCGCATGTGGATCGATAGCGACCGGTTGGCGGCCTACGGCCTCACGGTCGCCGACGTGGAGACCGCGCTGCGCCGGCAAAATGTCGAGGTGCCCAGCGGCCGCATCGAATCGGTCTCGCGGGAATTCCCCATCCGTTTCATCGCAAATATGAACGAGGTCTCCGAGTTCGAAAATCTCGTTCTCGCGACCCGCGGCACCTATCAAGTTAAATTCAGCGACGTCGGCCGCGTTGAACTCGGCGCAGAGGATTACCGCACCGACACGCTCTTCAAGGGCCGTCCGACAGTCGGCCTGCAGGTCCTCCGCCAGTCGCAGACCAACCTGCTCGAGACCATCGATGGCGTCAAAAAACTGATTCCCGTCTTCAAGGCCCAATTGCCCGAGGGCATCAACGTCGAGGTCAGCAAAGACGACTCCGCCTATGTGTCGCGCTCGGTCGAGGAAGTTTACAAGACACTCTACGAGGCCGCGATTCTCGTCGTGCTCATGATCTTCCTGTTCCTGCGAAACTGGCGCGCGACCCTCATCCCGCTGGTGGCCATTCCGGTCTCTATCATCGGTTCTTTTGCGATCATCGCCGCGCTTGGGTTCTCGATTAACATTCTCACGCTGCTGGCCTTCGTGCTCGGCATCGGTCTCGTCGTGGACGATGCGATCGTGATGTTGGAGAACATTTATCGCCGCATCGAGCTGGGCGAAGAGGTCATTCATGCATCGATCTTCGGTGCTCGCCAGGTGGCGTTCGCCGTGATCGCAACGACGCTCACGCTCGCCGCCGTATTCGTTCCGGTCGCCTTTCAATCCGGCCAGACGGGCCGGTTGTTCTACGAATTCGGCATCACGCTCGCGGTGGCGGTGCTCGTGTCGGCCTTCGTGGCGCTGACGCTCACGCCGATGCTCTGCTCGCGGCTTCTGCGCGGTGCGGGCAAGGGCGAGCAGGTCTCGCACGGTTGGTTCTATCGCAAGACCGAGCCGTTCTTCGTCGGCATGACGTCGATTTTTTCCCACATGCTCCGGACGGCGATGCGGTTTCAGTATCTCGTGCTGTGCTTCGCGCTGTTGTTCTCCGGCGGTGGTTGCTGGCTCTACACGCAGCTCCAGCGCGAGCTCGTGCCGCAGGAAGACCGCGGGATTTTCAACATCAACATGGTGCCGCCGGTCGGCTCCACGCCCGAATACTTGAAAGTTTACTCGGCCGAGGCCGAGCAAATCGCGATGGCGATTCCGGAGTTGGATCGCTCCTTCGTGCGCATCAGCGAGACGAGTTCCTACGTCACCGGGACACTCAAGCTTTGGGAGCAGCGCAAGCGGAAGACCCAGGAGATCATGGTCGAGTTGCGCAAAAAGATTCAGGCTAAGATCACCGGCGTCCAAGCCTCGGTCGTCACCGCGCGTCCCTTCGGTGGTGGCGGTGGTGCCAAGGGTGCGGGCGCGGTGCAACTCGTGTTGCAGGGCTCCGAATTCGAGCAGCTCCAGATCTCCGGTCAGCAACTCCTCACGACGATGCGCGAGAGCGGGCTCTTCGCCCAGCCGCGCCTCGACCCGTCGCCGACCAAGCCGCAGCTCGATGTGCGGGTGGACCGCGCCAAAGCGGCCGACCTCCGCATCTCTGTCGCCGACGTCGCGTCCACGCTCGAGACCATGCTCGGCAGCCGGCGCGTCACGCAGTTTCAACGCGGCAGCCAGCAATACTACGTCATGCTCCAGGTCGAGGACGCGAAGCGCGTCACGCCCAACGATCTCGGCCGGCTCTACGTCAAATCCGGCAACGGCCGCCTTGTGCAGCTCAGCAATCTTGTCACGTGGTCAGAAAATACCGTGCCGGAAAACTATCCACACTTTAACCGGTTGCGCTCGGTCACCGTTTCTTCCCAGCTGGCTGAGGGCGTCACCATTGGTGACGCGGTGGATTTCCTGCAGGTGAAGGTGAAGGATGCGCTGCCACTCGGTTACTCGTATTCTTGGGACGGCGAATCCCGCCAATATGTCGAGGGTGCCAGCGACACTTCGGTGCTTTTCGCCCTCGCGCTGCTCTTCACCTTTTTGATTCTGGCTGCGCAGTTTGAATCGTGGATTCACCCGCTCACGATTTTCACGGGCGTCGTGCTTGCGGTGGCGGGTGGCATCACCGTGCTCTATTGCACGCGCTTCTGGGGCGCGCCGATGACCGACAATCTTTTCTCCCGCTTCGGCATCATCATGCTCATCGGCCTCGTGGCAAAGAACGGCATCCTGATCGTGGAGTTCGCCAACCAACTCCAAATTGAAAAAGGTCTCGATGCTGCGGCCGCCGCGTTTGAATCCACGACGCTGCGCTTCCGCCCGATTCTGATGACGTCGGTGGCAACGATTCTCGGCGCCGTGCCGATTGCCTTCGCCCGCGGCGCCGGCGCGGAGACGAGGAATCCGCTCGGTCTCGTGATCGTGGGTGGCCTGACTATTTCTACGGCACTCACGTTGTTTGTGATCCCGATCGTTTACGTGCTGATGGATCGCATCTGCTTAAACCTCACCGGAAAAACGAGCGCGCACGGCCTTAAAAAGGCAGCGCAAATTGAGCGCGAGACGATGAAAATGGAGCATCCCGAGCCCGTGCTCGCGAAGTAGGCGGGCGTCTAAATAAATAGGGCGGGAACGCTGGGTGCGCCTCGTAAAAATCTCCGGTCCCTCTAAAAATCCGGCGGGCCCAGCGATCGAGCCCCACCTTTCCGCGGCTTTTCATAACTCCACCAAGCGACGCTTGCGCCAAGGCGAGTTGGAGCCAGTTTTCGGCGTGGTCACTCGCTGGCTCATCTTGCTGCTCCTCGCTTTCGGCGTCGCGGTCTGCCGCGCCGCCGATTCGGTCTCGCCGCAACGATTCGTGCTCTTCGAAGATTTTGCGCCTGGATGGCGCGCGCAGTGGAACGAGCAGCGGCTGTTCGCGCGGCCCACGCTCTACACCGTCGTCACCGAGGCGGAGCGCCCGGTGCTGCTGGCGACCAGTGTCCGGTCGAATTCCGGGCTGATCCGCCGGCTTCCGATCGGCCTGCCTCCACGCGGCCGTTTGACCTGGCGCTGGAAAGTCTTCGCGCCGCTCGCCGGTGACCCCGGCGAACGCACGTGCGCCGGCGACGATTATGCGGCGCGGGTCTTCGTCGTATTCGAGCCTTCGTGGCTGCCGCTCCGCACGCGGGCGATCAACTACGTGTGGGCGGCGAAGGAGCCGGCCGGCGCGACCTATGCGAGTCCCTACACCCGCAACGTCGGCATGATCGTCCTGCGCTCCGGCGCGGCGGAGGCGGGCCGGTGGTGCGCGGAGTCGCGCGACGTGGCCGCCGATTACCTGCGCTGCTTCGGTGAAGCCCCGCACGAACTCACGGCGGTGGCCGTGCTGGTGG
>JANXLP010000497.1 GCA_025355125.1 Opitutaceae bacterium
CTTCACATCATCCCCAACGGCTTTCAGCGTCCCGCGCTGCCGCCGCTCCGCACTCTCTTGCCCGCGCAGCCGCGGATCGGTTTTATCGGACTCTACTCCTATGCGCCCAATGGCGACGGGGTGCGCTGGTTTTTGAAAGAATGTTGGCCCGCCATCCGAGCGGCCGTGCCCGGCATCCGACTAAGACTGATCGGCAAGGACACGGATGGACCACTCCGACCCGCCGACCCAGATGTCGACGCCCTCGGCTGGGTCGCCGATTCAGCGCAGGAGATTGCCACTTGGTCATCCATGATCGTTCCCATTCGTTTTGGCGGCGGCACACGGATCAAAATTGCCGAGGCCTTCAGCCGGAAATGTCCCGCCGTTTCAACCCACCTCGGGGCCTTCGGCTACGAGCTGACGGATCGGAAACAACTGCGGCTCGCCGACGACCCTTTGGCGTTTGCCCAGGCGTGTATTGAAACAGTGCGACTCCCACGCGAGGCCGCTGCGATGGCCGAGCGGGCGTGGGTTGAGTTCCTGGAAAAATGGACGTGGGACGCCATCGCGCCCAAGGTTTGGGCTGCAACGGAAGATTGCCTGCACCGGAATCGGCGGCCGCGAGATGTCGCGGTCGCCGACTAGAATCGCGTCTATTTCGCGGGCACCAAAGCCTTCTTTGCTTCCACCGCCAAATTACCAGACAGCCCAAGCTCGATGGCCTTTTGCAAAGACTGCGCAGCCGCGGGATTCTTGAGCTTTTGCTGGGACATACCGAGGTAATAGAAGAGTTCGGCGTCCGTCGTGCGGCTGCGTGCGCTTTCCGCCAACAAACTTGCGGAGCGCGGATAATTCTCGAGACGGAACGAAATGATTCCAAATGCCCGCGCCAACTCGGCGTCGTCAGGAAACGCCTCGCGTGCCTTCGTCGCAAATTCCAAACCCTTCCGGTCATCGTCGGCCTTGGTCGAATAGAGTATCGCGAGGCGTTTTTTCGCCGGCGAAAATTCCGGGAAGCGCGCCAAGGCCCGCAGGTAGATTTTCTTCGCCGCCTCGGTGTCACCCTTGCTTTCAACCGCGATTCCCTTCGCCATCAAGGCCGGAACATCCAAAGGATTCGCCGCCAAGGCCGTGTCGATTTTCGACATCGCACCGACTGCGGCGGGAGCGTTCTCAGCCAGCGCGAGCAGCGCAAGAAATTCGCGGGCCTTCGCGGCGTTGGCAAATTCGGGTGATTTTTCCAGCGCGTCACGCATCGCGGACTGCGCATCGGTCACCCGGCCCACACTGTAACTTGCCTCCGCCAGATCATACAGCACGGCGGCATCTCCGGGCAGCTGCCGAACGGCATCCTGCAACAAGGTCGTAGCGGCGAGGAATTCGCCCGATTCGTAGGAGAGCCGGCCCAACACGTGGGCGATCCGAGCATCACTTGGCATCGTTTTACGTGCGGCCTTGGCCATTTCAAACGCCTTGGCCGTCTCACCCTTGGCGAGGGTGAGACGAATCTGGCCAAGCATGGCACCAGCATGACTAGAACTAGCCTTCAACGCCGAACTGTAGGCGGCCATTGCTTTGTCACGGTTACCCTCAAGCTCGTAAAGTTGCCCCAGTCGGCTGAAGACCACGGCATCGTCCTTTCGCTTGGCCGCGGCTTCCTCCAATTTCGCCCGGTTTCCGGGGTTGCCGTTGGCCGGGTCGATATCGAGCAGAGCCAGGGCTTGGGCTGCTTCCTCGGCGCCGGGGAAGGTCTTGTTCAGTTGAATCGCCCGTTCGAGCGCCACCCGAGACTTCGCTTCGTCACCCGCCATGTAGTAAGCCATGCCGAGGTGATATTTGAGTTCCGCATTTTCCGGGTTCTTGGAGCCCGCCTCTTCGAGGAGCGGAAGTGCCCGCTGTGGTTGCCGCTTCTTGTAGAGCACCCAGCCAAGTGTGTCGGCCGTCTCCCATTGGTTGGGCAGCAGATCCCTTGCCCGCTGCGCAAGTTCCAGCGCCTTGTTCTGATCGTTCGCGTATTCCGAGTAGATATAAGCAAGATTGTTGATCGCAGCGGCCACTTTCGGATCGATTTCAAGGACCTTCTCGTAATTTTTCTGAGCGGCGCCAAAGTCCTTTTGCTGCTCATGCAACGCCGCCAATATCATCGGCGGACGAATGTCCTTTGGGTTCTTGGCGGCGGCCTGCCTGAGGTCTTCGAATGCTTTCTGCTGTTGATTGGTGGAGACCAAAAGCTGAACCAACGCGAAATACGGATCGAGTGAGTCGGGCTGCAACTCGATCGCCTTGCGCAGATCGGTTTCAGCGGCCACAAAATTGGACTGCGAGACATGCACCCGGGCCAGCAGGATTTGCAGTCGGCCCTGATTCGGGCTGCGGGCGATGAGGCGATTAACCCGTTCCAATGACTCCGCATATTTTTTCTCGAAGATATCGATCGTGACCAGCTGCTCAACGACAGCCAAATCCTCGGGTGCAAGTTCGGAAGCAACCGTAAGCGCCGTCCGGGCTTCGGTGTTTTTGCCCTGCTGCATCAGGATAATTCCTGAAAACAAGTGTCCCGTCAAATTTTTCGGATCGATGGTGATGAGCTGCCGATAGGCAGCCAAGGCATCGGGAAGGTTCCGATCGAGGCGGTAGGCAGTCGCGAGCAAAAGTTGAGCGTCAACCAAACCCGGATTCTTGCCGAGCAACTGTTTGAGCGAAGCTATGGCAGTTCCGAAATTGCTTTGCCGGATATTGAGTTCGGCCAACGCAATAGTAGGGAGAATGGTTTCGGGAAAACTAGAAGCAACTGAGATGGCTTGGGCAAGGCTTGCCGCCGCCTTACCCATTTCGCCGTTGCTGAAGTAGGCGGCGCCGAGACGATAGTGGGCCTCATTTGCCTTGGGATACAACCTTGCGGCAGTCTCCAAAATAATAATCGCCTTCTCCTTGTCACCTTTCGCCAGGCGAAGCTGCGCCGCTAGGAGCAAGGCTTGGGGATGAGTCCCGTCCAATGCCAGCACCTTTTCAACGTGTGCGAGACCGTCTTCAAAGTTCTTTTCCGAGGCAAATACAGAAGCCAAAAGTATCCGGGCGGCGATGAAGTCTGGGGCATTTTTTATCGCTTCCTCCAAGATCTTCTTCGCCGCCGCAACCTGCCCCAACTGAAGGTTGAACTGCGCATGTTGAATCCTAAAAGCAGAGCGTAATGGGGCGGCGGCGGCCGATGTTGCGAATGCCTGTTCAGCCCGAGCGTTATCCTTCTGAATAACATAGAGCGACCCTAGCATGGAGTGGACTGGCCCAAACTTGGGATCGGATTCACGGGCTCGGAGCAGCAAATCCTCGGCCTCCTTTAGCTTGCCCTCACGCACATCGAGCAAGGCCAAAGCGCACAGCACCGCGGCGTTTTGGTTCGCAAGTCCCTTTAGTTGCCCACGCGTCGCGACGATATCCTTGGGCTGTGAAGCGTCGGCCAATAGCATGACGGCGTCGTCGAATACCAGCCCCTTGCCCATGACTTCAACAGCAGCGATTCTGGCTTCATCAATTCTACCCGTTGCCAGAAAACACAGACCCAACTTCACCCGAAGCTCGGCGTTATCCGGCTGGAGTTCGATGGCCTTTGTGAGCATCTGCCCCGCGGGGCCGATGCGGCCCTGTTCGAGGTAGATGCCGCCGAGGCGGGCTATCGCTTGTGGATCCAAACCGTAGGACTGGAGCACATTTTTATATTCAATCTCTGCTTTATCATATTGGTTGGCCTTAAAAAAACCGTCGGCTCGAGCCATGATCCGGCCTTTCCTTGCTTCCGCAGAACAACCCGAAAAAAGGCCGGCAAGAATCGCGGAGCACACCAGAGCGCCTGCAAGTCGATGTAGATAATTTTTCATTTTAGGTAATCACACATCACGGCGTAATGCGTTTCGGGGCGCGTTCAGAACGAACGAGCAGGAAAAGCACGAGGAAGAAGGGCGCGAGTGAGAGGGCAAAGAAAATTGATCCACCTTTGTGATGAATATCAGAATCGATCATATGCGGTCCAACATGCACACATAGTTCGCCAATCGTAAATATGCGGAAACCATTGCGAGCCAGAGCAAGCGGAACCACCACCGCGGCAAGGATACTCCGCTTCCAAGGCGACCTGAGGAAGAGATGCCCGGCAATCAAACTCGCCATAAACAAAACCAATGTGGAGCGTATGCCGCTGCACTCAGGCGCAATTTGAATGGAGATTCCTGGAAGTTCGAACACAAGATCGTGCTGAAATACCGGCATGCCCGCCAAGTGAAAAAGAAAGGATGTCGGCGGAGCAGAGCCGTGCTGTAAAAAATGTTCCAAGCCAGTCTCGACCGCAATGGGCAAAGGTGCCATGAACGCGAGGAACGCGAGCGGGAATACGATACGGCGGAACCGCCCTGTATCGAGTAACAAACCGCAGACGCCAGCCACTAGTGCGACAAATGAAAATGTAGTAATGGCAATCGAGTCTTGCATCGAAAAGGCGATATCCGAACTTGCTGCAAGCCCGTAACCCGAGAGTGCCATAGCTCCAATGGCACACAACATGACTCCAACACCGCGAGAGTTGCCCGTAACACCCGCAGGACGCATTCTTTGGATGAAGATGAGATATAGACTGACCGCCGGGATAATAAGGACATATGAATACAGGTCATTCTGCAATGCAAAGCGTGCGAGCGATACAAGCGACGGACTGAACAATATTGCTAATAAGCCCAAAGCGGAAGTGAAAACCACGGCCGGCAGAAAATTTTTGCTGCCCTTGTCAAACGTGGTGTTCATTGGATTCTCGAAGCTATATCGCCAAGTCAGCTCACTCGCGACTCAGACAGATGCCGCAGGAATACTCGCCGCATTTGAATTCGTCGAAAACGGGCGTTATGAATACTGCAAACAAATGCCCCCCCTCTAATCTGAATTCGACCAGCAACCTGCTGTAGAAGGTGATCAAAAACATGACGTTTATCTCGCGGCCTAGAAGCGATAACCGATTTCACTTCCTACTTGGTGACTACTGAATCCAAAGCCAAGGCGACTGGAAGTGTTGTGCCCCACTTGGTAAAAAACCGAGATGGAGGCCCTTCCAAATAGGACGGTTGCGATTCGTGTGCCGACAATCGTTCCTTTATCAACTCGCCCCGTCGCGGCTCCGGCGACCGTGGCAATGTATTTCGTTTCAGATTGAGAGAGGTCCGTCGTCCAAAAATATTTCCCAAGAATCCGTTGCTCGTAGCCAAAGCTGACCGAAGTGCTTTGGCTTGCTTGATTGGCAAAATACGACGCCGACAGGCTTCGATTCGCGCTCACCGAGAATCCTGTGGTCTGGGTGGGTTGATAGTGACCGCTGATCGCGTAGAGCGGGGTATTCAGTGTCGCCGTGCTTCCGGCCAAGAAACGACGCTGTTCAACGCCAGCGTTGGCTCTCAGGGACAGCTTATTGGTCGGACGCCACGACAGCTGTCCCTGAGGTTGCGAATGGCTCATGTCGGAGCCGCGACTCACATAGTCGCGCCCGGTAGTGTAAACGAACGACGCCTGCAGCCGTGGCAAGACGAAGTAGCCGATGGATCCCGTAGCGCTGAGCGAACGCCAGTCCGAGGTTGTCCACACCGGGGTGAGTGCCGGGGCGTTTGCCAATCTTGTCGATCGTGTAATCGAAAACTCGGTGACAGTTCGCGCGCCTAGGTGCAAGGATGCATGGGCAGTCGTTGCGTAGACCTGCTGGTTGGTTTGCGTTGCTGTTTCCACCAACGTGGGG
>JANXLP010000536.1 GCA_025355125.1 Opitutaceae bacterium
TCGATGCCGAGGGCTACGTCGCCACGCACCAGCACGAGGGCATCGGCCACGAGCTCGGCTGGCCGTTTCCTTACTGGACCAAGAGCATTGGCGGGTTGGGCGTGCACTTTTCCGCAGCCGGCACCGTTTCCGCGGTGCTCGTCAAGGGCGCGCCCGTCACGACGACTACGGCCAACTGGGCGTTCGTGGGGGTCGAGAATCGCGGCATCGACGCGGAAGGATTGCGCCTGGGGCTGACGGCACCGCAGGCGATGGCGACGGTGACGTTGGGCGTGATCGATCCGCGGGTGTCGCCGTTCATGCAGTTGCGTTGGTCGGTGAAGAATCTCGGTGATGCGCAGCCGTGGCTGGAGTGGGAGACAGAGGCGCAGCCGGGTTTTTCAAGCGAGCGGCGGATGGCGATCCCGCGTCCGACGGGTGGCGACGGCGTGATGACGCATGAGATGCTGCCGCTGTATCGGCATCCGCAATGGGCGGGGAAAATCACGCGGCTGCGTTTGAATTTCGTGAACGCGAAAGCCGGCGCGGAGGTGACGGTGCAGGCGCTGTTTTCGCAGTATGATACGCGGCACAATATCAACAATTTCGATTTCATCCGCGGCGCCATCGACGTGTTCCTGTGGACAGGCGATTTGGATTTCATGCGAACGGAGTTGCCGCGCTTGCGGAAGGCGCTGCGCTATGCGCAAACGGAGTTTCGCACGCTGGAGAACAATTGCGTGCTGACGCCGTGGGTCGGCCACGAAGGGACGTCGGGCCTCGTGCTCAACGCGGACGGCACGAAGACGATCCACTACGAACGGGGCATTGGAAATAATTACTGGGACCTGCTGCCTTTTGGCCACAAGGACAGCTACGCGACGATCCGCTACTACGACACGGTCGTGCGCATGGCGGCGCTCGAGCGCGATATCGACCGCCACCCTGAATGGAATTTCCCGGGCGGGGAAGGTCGCTTCGATGCGGCGGAACTCGAGCGGCACGCGGCGGCGGTGAAGGCGGAGGGTAATGAAATTTTCTGGAGCGAGGAAACGGGGCGCTTCGTCGCCGGGCCGGATGCGAAGGGCGAACGCCACGACTATGGTTTCACGTTTCTCAACACCGATGCGATTCACTACGGTTTCGCGACGCCGGAGCACGCGCGCCAGATCATCGACTGGCTTGATGGAAAGCGCATCGTCGCGGGCGACACTTCGAAAGGCGCGGATATTTATCGTTTCCGGTTTGGTCCGCGGAGCACGACGCGACGGAATGTGGAGTATTATTTCTGGGGCTGGTCCAAGCCCGAGAGCATCACGTTTGGCGGGCAAGTGCAGGACGGCGGGGCGGTGCTCGGCTGGTCGTTCATGGATTTGAGCGCGCGCCTCAAGGTCGATGGTCCGGACGCGGCGTGGAAACGACTGCGCGAGATTGCGACGTGGTTTGATGAGGTCCAAGCCGGTGGCGGCTACCGCGAGTATTACAAGAAACAAGGCGCGGCGTTGCAGGGCGATGGCGCGGCGGGGGGGCTCGGCATGGATCGCGAATTTTTTGAATCGCTGCTCGTGCCACAGATCATGCTGCGCGGATTTCTCGGTTTTGCGGCGACCGCTGAAGGCTGCCGGATCGAGCCGAAGCTGCCGGCGGAATTCCCGTCGCTCACGATTGATCGCATCAGCGTCAAGGGCCTCGTGCTCAGTGTGACGGCGAGTAACGACCGCATCGTGATTCGGAAAGTCTCGGGATCGACGGACGCGCCGTTCACGGTGGTCGCGCCCGGCTTTAAGCCGACGCCCCCCACCGATTGGGCGCAGACTCCGGAAGTGCGGCTGACGCGGTGAGAGTTGAGAGTTGAAGCTGGAAGGGCGCGCGCTAAACCCGACGCACCCCTATGAAAATCACCCTGTGTCTCTTGGCGTTGGCTCCCGGTTTGGCGTTGGCAGCGGATACGGCGGCGCCGGCGCTAGTCGGGAAAATTGAGCGGCTCGATCCGATGTTTGAGCAGTTGATCGCGGCGGATGCGAAGCTGGAGAGACTGGCCGATGGCTTTACGTGGTCGGAGGGACCGGTGTGGTATGCGGGCGGCGTGGTGTTTTCCGACGTGCCGAAGAACGTCGCGTATCGCTGGAAAGAAGGCGCGGCGGCGGCGGAGGTGTTTTTGAATCCCAGCGGATTGCTCACGCCGACGCCGGGCTTCCGCGAGGAAGGCAGCAACGGCCTCGCGCTGGACCGGCAGGGGCGGCTGTTGCTCTGCCAGCACGGCGAGCGGCGCATCGCGCGGTATGAAAACGGAAAGTTTGTCGCGCTGGCGGACCGCTACGAAGGCAAGCGGTTCAACAGTCCCAATGATCTCGCGGTGCGGCGCAGCGGCGAAATCTATTTCACGGACCCGCCCTACGGTTTGGAGAAGATGAACGAGTCGCCGTTGAAGGAGTTGCCGTTTAGTGGCGTGTATCGGCTCGCGACGGATGGGAAGGTGACGTTGCTGACGAAGAGTCTGAATTTCCCCAATGGCATCGCGTTCTCTCCCGATGAGAAGGTGCTCTACGTCGCGGTGAGCGACGGCAAGGCTCCGCGGATCGTCGCTTACGACGTGCAGCCGGACGGCGGGATCGCGGGCGAGCGGGTGTTTTTCGACGCGCTCCCGCTGAAGACGGCGGGAGGCAAGGGCTCGTGCGACGGGTTGAAGGTGGATCGCGCGGGCAATCTCTGGGCGACGGGGCCGGGCGGCGTGCTCGTGATCTCGCCGAGCGGAAAACACCTCGGGACGCTGGCGACCGGCGTGCCGACGGCCAATTGCGGCTGGGGCGACGACGGGGGCACGCTCTATATAACGGCGAACAACATGCTGCTGCGGGTGAAGACGAAGACGAAGGGCGCGGGGTGGTGAGGGAAGTTTACTCCTCGCCGTCCCAGTAGTCGGCCTCGTTGAGGCGGAAATATTTTCGCGGTGCGCGCAGGCCCCATTTGTCGGAGTCGGGGTAGTGGTAAACGTCGTAGATCGGGTTGTCGGCGACCAGCAGGTAGAGCAGATCGTCCGTGCCGGTGTTGGTGAACTGGTGCGCCTCGCCGGGCGGCGTGAGCACGATGTCGCCGGGGCCGACTTGGGCGATGCCGGCGGGCGTGCGAAACGCAGCGGTGCCTTGAAGGAAAATATAAAATTCCCACTGGGTGACGTGCGAATGATAGGGGCAGCCGCAGAAGCCGGGCGGGACTTTGCCGAGTTCGAGATCGAAAGGATGACCGCCAAGGCCGGTGGGCGTGTTGCGTTTGGAGCCGAGGGTTTCCGAGAGTTGAGCGAAATCGGCGCGGAATTTTTTCTTGGGCGATTGCCAGATGTCCCAAGGAAGATCGGCGAGGTTGCTTTTGCGCTGGGCGAAGGGCGCGAGCGCGGGTGCTGGTGGCGAGCCGGAGGGCTGGTAAGGCGGGGCG
>JANXLP010000608.1 GCA_025355125.1 Opitutaceae bacterium
CCCAGTCACGCAGGTCGGGCGGCAACAGCAGCGGGGTGTCTCGGTCAATAGTCACGTATCGGGCCATATCCAATTACATAGCAATTACTAGGCCAAGTATCAGCCTAAGTCCGACAGCCTGCTAGCACCGCCACCTGATCCGGCACGTGCAACCCTAGCACCTGACACGCCTCGAGCACCTGAAGCGCCCGCCCATCGTAGCACGCGAACACCGCCACCGGCTTCGGCAGCCCCTTTAACCAGCGCGCAATCCCCCGGATCTCCGCATCCGATCCCGGTTTCGCCGCCCCGGCCTTTTCGGAAAAATCCAAACACCGCCGCCCCTTCGCCGCGAGACACCGCTTGAATTCCGCACCGCGCTGCCGCGACCAAAGAAAACGCCAGTCTCCGCAATACGCGAAATCCGAAAACCCTTTCGCCTCGAGATGCTCCGCCGCCAGCCGCGCCACCGCCGCATTGTCGATGCTCACCCGGGAAAACTCCGAGCTGAACCGCTCCGCACTCACGTCCACCACCGGCAACCGCGTCCGCCGCAGCGCCGCCGCGATCCGCGGCGAATCCACCCGCGCGATGATCCCGTCGCCCGCCCAATCCTTCAGCCACGAGGGCAACGGCGCCCGCCGCCCCTGTTCCGTAAACCGGATCGCCCACCGCTCGCCCTCGCGCATCCAGTCGCGCACGCCATAGAGTAGATCGCGCCCATAGCGATTGGACGTCTCGATCAACAGCGCCACCTTCCGCACCCCGTCCGTGTTTTTCTTATCAATGCCCATCCGTGTCATCTGCGGCCAAAAATTCCGTTTCCGCCCGTTTTTATTCCCCAAGCCAGTCCGCCACGCCGTTAAAAATCAAAATTTATATATGGATTCTTACACACCTCCCGCCTCGCACCCTTCTCTCTCACCACTCAATCTCACCCTCTTCCCGTCATCCCTACTCCCATGAAAAAAACCACCACTCACTTCCCGAAGATCAAGCAGATCGCCTACGAAGGCCCCGGCGCCGCCAACGCCCTCGCCTTCCGCCACTACAACCCGACCGAGCTCGTCGACGGCAAGACCATGGAGCAGCACATGCGCTTCTCCGTCGCCTACTGGCACGCCTTCCGCGGCACCGGCTCCGATCCCTTCGGCCCCGGCACCATCGTCCGCCCGTGGGAAAAGGGCAAAGATCCCGTCTCCGTCGCCAAGGTCCGCATGGACGCCGCCTTCGAGTTTTTCCAAAAAATCCGCGCCCCCTTCTACTGCTTCCATGATCGCGACATCGCCCCCGAAGGCGCCACCCTCGCGCAGTCCAACAAGAATCTCGACGCCATCGTCGCCCACGCGAAGTCCCTCCAAAAAGCCACCGGCGTGAAACTCCTCTGGGGCACCGCCAACCTCTTCTCGAACCCGCGCTACATGTGCGGCGCTTCCACCAACCCCGACGCCCATGTCTTCGCCTACGCCGCCGCGCAGGTCAAAAAAGCCATCGACGCCACGCAGGAACTCGGCGGCGAAAACTACGTCTTCTGGGGCGGCCGCGAAGGCTACGAGACGCTCCTCAACACCAATCTTAAGCGCGAGCAGGACCACCTCGCCGCCTTCCTCCATATGGCCGTGGACTACGCGCGCAGCAT
>JANXLP010000612.1 GCA_025355125.1 Opitutaceae bacterium
CGATCTCGCCACCCTCAACCCCACCCTCACCGCCCTCGGCGACGCTCAACTCGTCTTCACTCTCAGCTCTCAGCTCTCAGCTCTCAGCTCTCCGTCGATCCACCCCCTCGGCCGCTACCGCGCTCTCGCCGAATCCCTCCGCGTTGCCGGCTCCCGCGCTCCGCTCTGGATTCGCAACACCGCCGATACCTCCGTCCGCCCCGACAACACCTTTCTCTCCCGCCTCCTCGACGCCGCCTTCCTCACCGGCGGCCTGCTCTGCGATGGTCTCGGCGACCTCGTCAGCATCGAGACCGAGTCCGATCCCGTCCGCGCGACCACCCTCGCCTACAACGTCCTCCAAGGCGCCGGCGCCCGCTCCTCCAAGACCGAGTTCGTCGCCTGCCCCAGCTGCGGCCGCACGCTCTTCGATCTCCAGACGACCACTCAACGCATCCGCGCCCAGACCGGTCACCTCAAGGGCGTGAAACTTGCCATCATGGGCTGCATCGTAAACGGCCCCGGCGAAATGGCCGACGCCGATTTCGGCTACGTCGGCGGCGCCCCCGGCAAGATCAACCTCTACGTCGGCAAGACCTGCGTCCAATACAACCTCCCGCAGTCCGAAGCCGATGCCCGCCTCATCGCCCTCATCAAAGAGCACGGCAAATGGGCCGAGCCCGCGCTCCCCGCCTGAGTCCCTCGTAGCGCCGGCATCCGGCCGGCCTCCGAAAAAAGTGGCAGTGGCTGTGGCATCCCGCCCCAGTTCCGCATCATCAGCCTCGCCCCGCCCGCCACGCGCCGCCTCTCCACCCATCGCTCCGAGCCACCCTCACCGCGTATCGCCAAACGCACTCCCATCACCGTTTCGTCACCCGTTCGTGACGCGCGCCCCCGTTTTCCGAGGGAGTTTCCATCCCTGTAGCGCCGCCGAAATTACACCGCATTCGTCCGCCTTTCCGAACCCCGTTCGCTTCACCGGCTGGCAACAAAAAAAATCAATAAAGTTATGCCCACCCGGCCTGTGAGTAACTTGGCAAGAAGTTCATAAAACTTCGCCTTGTCATGCCTTTTTCCTTCGCAGTTATTCCACCCTTCGTCAGGCCTCTTGGCCCGTCCGAAGGTTCTTTCCCACTTCCTTTCTGCTTCATCCCGTCGGTCACCGCCCAATAGCTCCAGCTATACACTAACCATCAACACCTTGTCATTTTCATTATTTCCTCCTCATTCCTTGATGGTCCCACCTCCCCATTTCCTGCCCTCGCGAGCCCGGATGCAGCCTAGAGAGAATGTGACGAAAGCCTCCCTCGGCGGCCGCCTGTGAATAAACCCGCCCTCCACGCTCGCTAATGCCCACTCTGTCCCTCGCTCCCAGTCTCTGGGAAACCGTGAAATGCGACCTCAAGTCGCTCTTCCCGGAAGATGTCTTCCAGTTGTGGTTTGAGCCCGTGGTGTGCCTCGAAGCCACCGAAGACCTCCTCACGCTCGGCGTGCCCAACGAATTCGCCCAAATCTGGCTGCACGACAACTATCTCGACCTCATCACCCAGCGCCTCCGCCTCAGCGCCGGCCGCCTCGTCAACGTCAAGCTCACCACCACCAACACCACCCCCAACGCCGCCAGTCAGCGCGCCGGCGCCGAATCTGCGGTCGCTCGCAGTCGCGCCACCGGCGGCACCACCCGCAAGACCACCCGCTACGACGAACGCGGCCCGTCCGCCGGCCTCCTCAACCCCCGCAATACCTTCGAGACTTTCGTCGTCGGCTCCAATAACCAGATGGCCCACGCCGCCGCCCTCGCGGTCGCCCAGTCCCCCGCGCAGGCCTACAATCCCCTCTTTCTCTACGGCGACACCGGCTTGGGCAAAACCCACCTGATGCACGCCATCGGCCACGCCATCCTCCGCCGCAATCCCGAAGCCCGCGTCGCCTACCTCTCCACGGAAAAATTCACCAACGAGTTCATCCAGGCTCTCCAGGAAAACGGCCTCACCAAGTTCCGCCAACGCTACCGCCAGGCCGACGTCCTCCTCCTTGATGACGTCCAGTTCCTCGCCAACAAAGAGCGCATCCAGGAAGAATTCTTCCACACGTTTAACGACCTCTTCGAGTCCGGTAAACAGATCGTCCTCTCCAGCGACCGCCGCGCCTCGGAAATCCAAAAACTCGAAGCCCGCCTCGTCTCCCGCTTCGAATGGGGCCTCCCCGCCGACATCCAGTCGCCCGACGTCGAGACGCGCATCGCCATCCTCCGCACCAAGGCCGCCGCACTCAAATGCGACCTCCCCGCGCCGATCATTAATTTCATCGCGCAGAACATCACCAAGAACATCCGCCGCCTCGAAGGCGCGTTGATCAAGGTCGCCAGCTACACCGCACTCACCAACAAGCCCATCGACCTCGCGACCGCCGAGCGCCTCCTGCACGACGTGCTCATGGAGCAGGCCCAGACTATTCTGACCATCGAGACGATCCAGAAACGCGTCGCCGATCATTTCCAGATTCGTCACAGCGACATGACGAGCAAACGCCGGCCCAACAACATCGCCATCCCCCGGCAGATCGCGATGTATATCACCCGCGAACTCACGAAGCATTCTCTCCAGGAAATCGGCGACGCCTACGGTGGCCGCGATCACGGCACCGTCATCCACGCCTGCAAAGCCGTGAACAACATGATGGAGCAAGACGCCACCACGCGCAGCAGCGTGGAGTTCCTCAAAAACCAGCTCAGCCGCTGAGTTCTTGTATTAAGGTAGGGCGCGTTATCCCTAACGCGCCTCCGCAAAGTGGCATCGGCATCCTGCCGATGTTCCGACTCTTTAATGGCACGGGTGTCCCTCCCGGGTTGCGCCTCCGATGTAAAGGCGTCGCTCGCCGACGCCCGTCCGACGCCGTAGGAGCAAATTTATTTGCGATCCCGCGCCATCGCCGGTCCACGCCCCCGCGTTGACTGCGCGCATCCCCCGCGTATCTGTTGACCCTCAACTCTCAGCTACCGACTCTTCGCTCTCCGCCACCTACTCTCCTCCTCCCATGTCCCTCACTCCCGCGCAAAAAGACACCGTCGCCACCTGGATCGCCGACGGCGCCAACCTCTCCGTCGTGCAGAAAAAACTCCGCGACGAGTTTAAGATCGCGATGACCTACATGGATGTCCGCTTCCTCGTGGATGATCTCAACCTCACCCTCAAAGACCCCGCCCCCAAGGCCGACGTCAGCGACGTGAGCAAGACCCAGCCCCCCGCAGCCGCCAAAAAACCCGTCGCCGCACCCGCCGCCGATTCCGATCTCCCGCCCGGCACCACCGATGATCTTCCTCCCGGCACCGACGATTCTGATCTTCCCCCCGGCGAAGAACCCCTCCCGCCCGGCGACGCCGGCCCCACCTCCGTCACCGTCGTCGTGGACAAAGTCACCCTCATCCCCGGCGCCATCGCCGGCGGCACCGTGACCTTCAGCGACGGCGTGACCGCCAAGTGGATCGTGGATCAGCAATACCGCCCCGGCTTCACCGAGATCAGCCAACCCGGCTACCGCCCCACGCCCGCCGACGCCCAAGCCTTCATGCAAGAGCTTGGCCGCGTCATGCAGGCCCGCGGCCTGTAAAATGGGAGCGCGGAC
>JANXLP010000653.1 GCA_025355125.1 Opitutaceae bacterium
CGCTACTGCGAGCGCGAACGCCACCGCGAACGTTCCGATCCCCGCCGTCGTTGTCTGATTCCATCCGCCAAGTTTAGCCGTTTTCTCCCGCCGCGTCCCCCTGTCAGAGTTGAACGCTTACGCCTCAACAGGAATCGCCCTTTGATCTTTAGCCCGTCGGTGACTCCAAACCTCAACCCTTTCACGGCGTATCCTATTCACGGCGCCTCGCATGAAAGACCGTTACTTATACCAACATCAGTTGAGTTTTTGACTTAAGGTAGCCGCGAGCGTGAGCGAGTGGTGGTTCGCTATCGTCCACATATCACCAGCCGTTGGTATTACACTCTTTCAGAACCTACGAACGTATTTGTGATCGTCCGCTCCAAGCTTCAGTGGTGACTCCGTTTCACTTCTTTGGATTCACACTTCACAAACCGACTGATTAGCCATTCTTCAGGACTCTCGCAAAAAGGTGGAAAATTTTAGGGGGCTCATTGTTAACGCTGATCTGATGTTCCGTGACGCGGGTCCATGTGTTTTCTTGGAGAGACACTCCGGTGTTTGCGGTGCGATTCGCGATTACGAATCTCAGCTGAGTCGGGAATACTGCGCCGGCTTTCCGTATCTTATAGGTCAACTCGATTTCTGATGATCGAAGGTAGCCAGCGTCGTTTTCTGTGATCGCAATACCGACGCTCTGCGCATTCTTCAGGAAAATAAAAGAGGGAGACTCCAACGCAGGTGCACTTTCGGCGAAGCGAATTTCCAGCAGGTAGGGTTTGGAGACGGCGATATCGCCTGACCAATTCGAAGTGGAGGCGGAGAGGGTGCATGCGAAAATTATGGCGAGTGTGAGGATAGTTCTCATCAGGTAGGGTAGATGTGGGTTGGGAATCGACACGTTGTCACGGGACGACTTTCCTCGTGAGCAGTTGTGAACTCAGCCCGGGGAGGCGCTCGGAGAAATCGTCGCCTTCGTTGGCTTGGCGGAGGGCGCGTTGGACCATGCCCATTTTGGCGTCGAGGTTGTCGATCATCGAAACGAAGACGGCTTCGGGGGCGGCGGCATAGACGGCGGCGCCCCACTCGGGTTCGCCTTGGTGGCTGAGGACGATGTGCTCGAGGCGTTCGAGGCGTTCGGAGTCGAGCTTGGCGCGGAGGCCGGCTTTGCGGACGAGCTGGTAGCCGAGCACTACGTGGCCTTGGAGAATGCCGCGGCGGCTGCGCTTCGTCGCGAGAGTGCCTTCGTATTCGATGGTTTTGCCCGTGTCGTGCACGAGGATGCCGGCCATCGCGAGGTCGGCATCGACTTCGGGGTAGAGCGGGAGCAGCGCTTTGCAGGCGCGGGCCATGTGCGTCGTGTGCTCAAGCAGGCCGTGGCGATAGGCGTGGTGCATCGCGACGGCGGCGGGTGACCAGCGGAACTGATCGCCGATCTCGTCGAACACGGCCTGCACGGTCGCGCGAAGCTCGGGGTGAACGATGCTGGCGATGAACTCTTGGAATTCGGCCCACAGCGCGGAGCCATCCTCCGGCGCGACTTCGACGAGATTTTCCAGCGCGGCGGGATCGGTGAGTTCGCTCTCGGGGACGACGGCGAGGCGCGAGAGTTTGGGCGAGAGCCGGCCTTGATAATAGTCGATTTTGCCTTCGACACGGATGACAGAGCCTTCTCCGGCGGCGCGCACGGCGTCGAAGCCGGGGTTGTCGCCGAAAATGGTGCAGCCGAAAGAACCGGAGCGGTCACCGAGATCGACGCTGAGGAACGGATTGCCGTTCGATGCCGTTTTCACCGCGAGTTTCTTCACCACCAGCATGGCGGCGAACGGAGTTTTGCCGCTGGCGTCGAGGGCCTTGAGTTCGCGGACGGAAAAGTAGGGCAGCGGTTCGTCAGCCATGGGATTTTACGAGTTGGGTGTAGGTCTTGAAAAACGGATGCCGCACATCGCCGAGTAGGGCGTAGAAGACGGTCTCGGCGGGGAGCACGTGCGCGCCGGCGTGGCGAAGCGCAGCGAGGCAGGCGGCGGCATCGTCGGGGCGGCGGGCGCCGACGGCGTCACTCAGGATCGTCACGTGGAGGCCGGCGTGGAGTGCATCGAGGGCGGTTTGATAGACGCAGATCGAGGTTTCGAGGCCGCAGAGCAAGAGGTGTTCGGCGGGTGCGACGGCGGCGCGGATGGCATCGTCGGCGAGAGCGGAAAACGTTTCTTTGCCGAGGGCGGGCGCGCCCGGGGCGGAAGCGAGCAGCTCGGGCGCGGTGCCGCCGAGTTTTGCGGGCACTTGTTCGCTGAAGACCACGCGCAGGCCGAAGCCGTGGGCGGCGGCGACGGCGAATTCGCAGCGGCGTTGGACGCGCGCGCCGTCGGCGATGGCGCGCACGAAGATGGGTTGCACGTCGATGCAGAGCAGGGCGGTGGAAGTGGGAAAATCCGTGGGCGAAGCCGAAGTCACGGGAAGTAGCGTTGGCGGGCCTTGACCTGAACGAAACGCTTTTCCGGCAGAATAAACGCGGTGAGGTGTCCGCCCATGGCGCAGGCGGTGTCGATGCCGACGGACCACTTGAGTTTATAAATCTCGGGGCGCGGGGTGTGGCCGTAGATGACGAAGGGCGGGCCGCTCCAGAGATCGGCCCAGGCGGGGGCGTCGGGTGCGTCGGCGCGTTTGCGGGGCTGGCCGTCGCGGTCGATGACTTGGATGCGCGTGATGACCTCGGCGGGTTGGTTGCGCCAGGGCTGGTTGGGGAGGAAACCCCCGTGGACGCACACGAGGTTGAGTTCGGGCTCCTCGTAGGTGAGGAGCATCTTTTCGAGGTAGGCCCAGTCATCGGCCTTTAGCTGATCGAAGGTTTCGAGGTCCTGCTCCTTCACGTATTTCAGATCGCGGGTGCGGCGGTAGTTGAGGAGGCGCAGTTCGTGGTTGCCGAGGAGAGAGATGGCGCGGTGCTGGCGGGCGAGTTCGAGCACGCGTGGAGTGTCGGGCCCGCGGTTGATGAGGTCGCCAAGGAGAATGAGGCGGTCGTCGGACGTCAGCTCAAGCAGGGCGAGGAGTTCGGCAAATTCTTCGTGGCAGCCGTGGATGTCGCCGATGGCGATGAGGCGTCCGTTCATGTCGTGGAAAAGTGCTAGCGTCCGCACTTCGCGAGAGTAAACACTAAAGCCTATGGAAATGACCCTGCAGCCGCTCGCCGCCACGTGCTTCGTCACGGGAAAGGCCTTCGCCGAAGGCGATGCCGTCGCGAGCTACCTCGTGCGCAACGCTGCGCTCGAAATCGTGCGCTATGATCTGCTCGCGAGCGAAACGGCGGCGTTTGCGCCGGCGGGGTTCGTGGCGTGCAGTTGGGTGCATCCCTACAAGCCGCGGGTGGCGGGCGAAAATTCGGAGCGCACGCTGAAGTTGAACGCGGAGACGCTGTTTCTCGCGCTGGCTGATCCGTCCACGGAGCCGACCGAGGAAAACACGCGTCTCGTGCAGTTTCTGGCGTTTATGTTGGAGCGGAAAAGACTACTGCGGCCGAAGGGACGCAGCGCCGATGGCGAGAAAGACATCTATGAGCATGCGAAGACGAAGGTGCTCTACCAGGTGCAGAAGGGTGAGCTGACGCCTAAGTTTTTCGTAAGTGTGCAAGGGCAACTGAGTGTGCTCGTGGGCCCGAAACCCCAAATTTCAAAATCTCCCGCACCCGCAGAGGTGGTGTAGTCCACGCTGCGTCTGGGATCGCATCCCCGTCGATGACGCTGAAGGACTAGTCGGCGGGCTCGTCGAAATATCTGCGGGCAGTGGCTCGGGCGTAGCATCCAATCTCGATGCCGCCGACAACGAGTATCCCCCTACGTGCCGTGTGAAAGCTGTGGGCGCAGGTCGCCGCAGGAGGGCGTGACGTCTTTGCTACCGAACAATTGGTCG
>JANXLP010000698.1 GCA_025355125.1 Opitutaceae bacterium
CGTCTCATACCAAAAACTCCGCTCCATCCAGGACATGCTCAACGAACGCCCCCGCAAAATCCTCCACGACGCCTCCCCCGCCGAGCGTTTCCATCAGCTCCTTATATCAAACCCTAATTCGAATTGATCCTTGAATGCGCCAACCCATTTATTTGATTCAGGTCTCCCATGTGGTGCCGCACACAAAGGTGGAAATGACGCTCAAGAACTTCTCGAGCGCCGCCTCAGGCGGGCAACTGACCCTCGCTGCCCAGCCGAAGTTTTCGTAGAAATCTAGAGATCGCGCGAAAGTTTGAGCGGTTGGCGAGGAGAGCGAATAATTCGCGCATCGACCGGCGGCCGGTTTTCCCGGCCGCCTTTTCGTGTCCTTCGCCGCCAAACCAAGAACCAACGGACATCGACCCAATGCTTGCGTTGCTCGCTTTCTTCGAGCAACTGCCAGCCGCTAGTTTCGCTATTCTACACCCGGTCAAGGTCGTATCGCTGCGCGATCTCCACCACGCGGAATCACTCCCCTTCCCCCTCGTTGCGGCCGAGCCCGCCGCCTCGGCGCTCCGTCCACCGCTTTGACTTTTCGGGTGTGTGGCGAAATCGCCAATCGGTATATCGCCAATCGGCAGTAGGCGATAAGGACACGTTCCGTGATCCACGCCACGCGGGCCGAACGGCAGAAAACCATGACAACTGAAAATCCGTTCGGTGAGACGATCTTCTCCTACTCCCGCGCTCAAGCCATCGACGACGGCGTGCTCGCCGACTTGAGCCACGTCGATTCGATCCGCCAACACTGGAAACATCCCTTCGCTTGCACATCGGCGGTGTGGGCGATCATCGAAGAGGCGCTGCAACGTCCCGACCAAGATTCATGCGGTATCTGCCACGATATTTCCACGATGGCCAAACTCGCCATCCGCTCCGCCCGTGAGGCCGAACAAATCCCCTTCTCGGTCCTCATCACCGGAAAAATGCACGCGATGAAACTGCACATCGGACCCGGGGACACGGCCGCACCGGTGCTCACGCTCATGCTGCCTTACGAAGACTGAACGAAGGGGCTTCGCCCCTTTTTCGTCTGACCGGCCTCACGTCGCACCGCGCTCCTACCGAGCGCGAGGTTCAATTCACGCGCACGCTTTCGCGTCGCCGTTCTTCCCCTCGTCAGCGATTACGCGAATCTTGCGCTGGAATCCCGGATAGTAGACGCCCGTCGGCGTCACCAGCACGTAGCCCTCTTGCAGCGCATACAACATGAGCTGGCCTTTGTGATGAAGGCCCAGCTTCCCCATGATCGTCTTGCGATGCGTGTTGACGGTGTAGTGCGAAATGCCGAGCCGCACGCCCGCCTGTTGGTCGTCCGAACCGTCGCCCACGACCGACAACACCATCTGCTCCTTTTCCGTCAGCGCATCGAGCGTGATGTTTTTCGGCTTCTTCAAGTGATGCACGAGGGACGGGCTGACGTAGAGCTGGCGCTCCAGCACGCGCTCCAGCGCCATGCGGAGGTTGCCCAACCCCTCCGCCACTCCGTCATAAATTCCGTCGTAGCGGACACTCCTCAAGAGATTGAAGGTGCGCGTATCTCCGCGCGAGGTGACGATCAAAATCGGAAGATCACGCTCAAGAAACGGCTCCAAATGTTCGAGCCCGTCCATGTCCTCAATTTTGACCCCCGTGATAAATAAGTCCGGCATGGACGCTTGAATGGCGTCCAGTGCATCGAGTCCGCGCTGAAAAACCTGCACGGTCGCGGTCCGCCAAAGCTCTTTGATCTGGCGACAGATTAAATCCCCGTAGAGTCGATCTCCTTTCAGAACCACG
>JANXLP010000733.1 GCA_025355125.1 Opitutaceae bacterium
TCACCACCGGCAGCGGCGCCATACCTTCGACCACTGTCTTATAGGCTACGAACTGCTCTTGCTCCGTGGGAATTCGCGCCGAATTAAGATAAAGGTATTCCGTGCGGAAGAGCCCCACACCCTGCGCAAAATACTCCTTCACGAGCGCGACTTCGTCAACCTTCTCGATGTTCGCCTGCAACGTCACCGCCACCCCGTCGAGCGTCACCGCCGGCTGGCGGTTCGCATCCATCAACCGCTGCTCAAACGACTTCTTCTCCGACTGGATTTTCCCGTAGCGAAAGAGCGTCTGCTCCGACGGATTCACGATCACGAGCCCGTCGTAGCCGTCGATCAGCAACCAATCTCCCGTCTTCACCCGCTTCGTGAGATCGCGCACGCCGACGACTGCCGGCACTTTCATCGAGCGCGCCACGATTACCGCGTGGCTCGTCTTGCTGCCAGAATCCGTGACGATGCCCAGCGCCGCGCTGCGATCAATGCTCGCCGAATCCGAAGGCGAAAGATCGTTCGCCACGACGATGCGTTTCTCCGCCAGCTTGCTCAGGCTGTTCTCCGCCTGACCCAAAAGGTTCTGCAACACCCGTTGCGCCACGTCACGAATATCGCCCGCACGCTCGCGCAGATACTCATCGTCGATCTCCGAAAATGCCTGGATGTAGCGCGACGAAACTTTATTAAAACACGTCTCGATATTCAGGCCCGTCGTTTCGAATTCCCGGATCGTTTCGCCGATCAACGCCTGGTCCTCGAGCACCAGCAAATGCGCGTCGAAGATCAACGCCTCCTGTTTACCCAAGTTCTTTTCGACCTCGTCCTGGATCTTCGCGATCTGCTGCCGCGTCGTGAGGAGCGCTTTGTCAAACCGCGCGACTTCCTCGATTCGCTTCGTCTCATCTACTTGATAACTGGGCACCTCCACATCGCTCTGCAAATACACAAACACGGTGCCATAGGCGATGCCCTGCGAGGCGGAGATGCCTTGCACGACGATTTCCGATTTGGTGCGTGAATCCGTGGCCATGCGAATACGCCGTCGGCGTGGGGCAGAGCCAGCGGCGCTGGACGATAACGCTTTGCCGCCAAGCTGGGTCAATGCGATTCACGCAATCCGCGTCTCGACGACAAAACTCGTATCCCCCCAAGCCTCTTTAACTGCCGCCGTGATCGCCGTGACCTTAGCGTTTTCCGGCAAAAAAGCGAAACACGCGCTCCCACTCCCGCTCATCCGCGGCGCCAGCCCAAACTCGTTCTTCAGCTGCTCCAATAACGCCGGCAACGCCATGAATTTCGCGAACGCGGGCGCCTCCATATTATTGAAAAGCAGCGCTTCCGCCGTGGCCCCCTCCTCACCCACCCACGCCGCCAACCGCGCCTCGGCCTCTTTTTCTGGCAAATAACTTCCCGGCGCGGCCTTCGCCATCTGCGCATAAGCCCACGGCGTCGCGATTCCAAACGCCGGCTTAAACACCAGCACCTGCCGCCCGCGGAGCCGCGCACTTGCGCCTGCCGGCAATGCCTCGATCCGCTCCCCGCGCCCCCGCATCACCACCGGGCCGTCGTGAAAGAACAGCGCGCAGTCCGATCCCAACCCCGCCGCGATCTGCACCAACTCCTCCGCACCCAGCCGCACCCCCGACAACGCATTCAGCGCCCGCAACGCCGCCACCGCATCGCTGCTCCCACCGCCGAGCCCCGCACCCATCGGCACGCGTTTCTCTAAGAAAAAATTCACGCCCGACTCCGCACTTGGCCAACCCGTCGCCCGCGCGAACGCCCGCGCCGCCTTCAGCACCAAATTCGCATCATCCAGCGGCACCCCCGCGTCATCACACGTCATCGTAAACCTACCCCCACCCGCCGCCATCTCCGTGCCCGCATTCACCTCCGCCCGCAGCGTGTCGCCAAATCCCAACGTCGTCGCCACCGACACCAAATCATGAAACCCATCCGCTCGCCGTCCCGTGATGGCGAGAAACAGGTTCAATTTTGCCGGTGCGAAAATCTCTATGGCGCTCACCCCGCCAGCAAACACCGCCGCCCCCGCCGCGAGCCAGCCGCATTTTTGGTTTTTGATTTGTGCCCCGCGTCTCCATCAGTCTCCGCTCACACGATGGCCACCGACCTCATCCTCGTCCTCGACGCCCAGTCCCCGCGCACCGTCGCCCCCGCCCTTCGCCAACTCCAGGGCACCGTCCGCTGGGTCAAAGTCGGTCTCGAAATGTTCACCGCTTGCGGCCCCGACTGCGTCCGCGAGATCGCCGATCTCGGCTTCGATGTATTCCTCGACCTCAAACTCCACGACATCCCCAACACCGTCGCCAAATCCGTCGAATCCGTCTCCGCCCTGCCCATCAAGATGCTCACGCTCCACACCTCCGGCGGACGCGAGATGATGCAATGGGCCGTCAAAGCCCAACAACAGCACGCCCCCCATCTCCTCCTCCTCGGCGTGACCGTGCTCACTTCGATGAGCGCCGAGGGCCTCGCCGAAACCGGCGTCGCCGCCTCTCCCGCCGATCAAGTCGTCCGCCTCGGCCGCCTCGCCATCGACTCCGGCCTCCGCGGTCTCGTCTGCTCCCCGCTCGAACTCGCCCCCCTGCGCGCAGTCCTCCCCGCCGCCGTCGCCCTCGTCACGCCCGGCATCCGCCCGCGCGGCGCCGATGCCGGCGACCAGACACGCATCATGACGCCCGGCGAAGCCGCCCGCGCCGGCGCCACTCACATCGTCGTCGGCCGCCCCATCTTCAAAGCTCCCGACCC
>JANXLP010000737.1 GCA_025355125.1 Opitutaceae bacterium
ACCGAACCCCTGTTCCGCAGACTTGGGGCAATCGCCCCTTTGAGGTTTTCCATCGGGTGGGGATATCTTGTGAACAACTGAGCAAGTGGTCTGCCATTTGTCCACGATAGACTGAAGTTGTTCGCGTAGTTGTAACCAAAGCTCGTTACACCGTGGTGCTACGCGACTAAGTTCCAATTCTCCCCGGGCGCCTGAATCGCACCACCCAACGCAGTCGTCCTGCCCGCATCACGGCCGGGGCGGATGAGTCCAAGCGTCGGGCGCCGTTCTACCTCTGTGCAGAGGCACTTTTTCCGCCGGACCGCGATCAGATAGCCCACGAAAAGAGTCCACGTGGGGAAGAGATCCAAACCGGGGATGAGTTCCGGGATCACCGCGACTGCGATCTCCCATCGTCTTCCCCAAATCAAAAGGAGCGACACTGCCATCGCGGCATCGCACACGACCCACAGAGGAGGAAACAGCCACTGCAATCCGTCCGCCGCCAATGCGCAGAGCACGGAAAGCACGCAACGCAACGTGCTGATCTGAGTCGGTAGCGGCGACACGACCGCGCCAGCGTCGGCGTCTTTAATGATGATCGTCCGTTTCACGAGCGTTCGTAGAAACCCGGAATGACGAAATCCGTATCGACCGTGGTCTCGCCAGGGAAGAGCACTTGGATGGCATTCATTTTCTGTCCGCCCCAAGACCCCGAAGTCAGGAGCCAGTTCTTTACGAACGCGGCGATGGTCTTGCGGGCCGCGTGACGCACGTTGGCCGCTTGATCCATCGCCTCTCGGTTGAGCCGCGGAGTGATGTCGGCGTAGGCGGCGTCGGTCATTTCCTGACCATTGGTGCGAAGGGCCCCCGTGCTGGCTTTGATCTCGATGGCGCGCGTATCGATGTTGATTGGGGTCAACACCCGCAGCGCTGGCGCGCGCACGATGCACACGCGAACACCGTCCTTTTCCATTGCTTCGATTTTCCAATCCGCGCCGCTTCCGAGCAGCGGCACATAATAATACGCCTTCGCGGTGGCTTTCACCTCGGCGCTGCTCGTGCCGAAAAGCCGCTCGTCCACGTTGGTGAACTTCAAAACAATGTCCTGCTTGGCCACGATCAGGGGTCCGGTTTTGTCAGCGGAGGTGATGCGACCAACCTCAACTTCGCTCCGACTGCTGGCGTTGGCCGTCGTCAGGAAATTGCCGACATATTGGAGGAAACGGCCGGTGAGGTTGACGCTCTTCTCAAGCGAAGCCGTGACCGCTCCGCCGACTTCGCGCGGAGTGAATTTCGACAGGATTTTATAGATGCCGAAAACGACGGCGAGACCCACCACGGCGAACGCGACATACTTTACCCAACTGGTCCGCGGCCGTCGCTGGTCAATGATCTCGGTGATTTGTTCAGAGTCGTAGGGCATCATGACGAAAGCGGCAGCATCAATAGGCTCACCGTTAGCCCAAGGACACATGCGCCCCCCGAGAGTTCAAGGCCGTCGTGCAGTTATTGCCGACGAAACCTTGGAAATATCCGATCAACCACCAGAGGAATCGGCCGGAAGCTTCGGCGTTTTCAAGCCCAACACCTCCGACACCGAATCGCACAGCCCCACAAACGTCTCCTCCGCCAGAGCCAGCCGCCGCCCCTTGAGGTGCGCCACGCCCCAGCGTCGGCGGAGTTTGCGCGATCCCAGCGGCAGCGAGACGAGCGCGCCGCTTTCCAGCTCCGCCTGCGCGATCCACGGCGCGAGCAGCCCGACGCCGAGCCCGATCTTCACCAGCTCCTTGATCGCCTCCATGCTCCCGAGCTCGATGATGTTGTTGAGCGTGATTTTCTCCTCACGGAAATAATCGCGCACAAGGCGAAAGGTGTGACTCGCCTTGTTGTAGAGAATGATGGTCTCGGTGGCGATCTGCTCGCGCGGTGCGCGGCCCAACTTCGCCCACGGGTGCAGCGGCGCCACAAAGAACCTCAGCTCATCGCGAAACAACGGCACAAACGTAAACTCATCCTGCGCCGGCGACGGCGGCTCGGTCACGAGCGCCAGGTCCACCCGCCCGCTGCGCAACAAATCGAGCTGATAGCTGTGGTCGCCCGGCTCGATGCGGATCTCGCATTTCGGAAAACTCTGCCGAAATTCCCGCAACACCGTCGGTAAAATATGCTGGCACGCCGTCGTGCTCGCACCGACGCGCAACCGGCTGTGGCCCCACTTCGAGAG
>JANXLP010000743.1 GCA_025355125.1 Opitutaceae bacterium
TTTTCCGCCACGCTCGTGCGCCGGCCCTGGGCCCGCGCCCTCGTCATCCTCCTCGCCGCCCCGCTCGCGATGATGATGAACTTCATCCGCTCGCTCACCCTCACCCTGCTCGCCAACTCCGGTATCGACATTGCCGGCACGTGGCACGACGTCACCGGTTTCGCCGTCCTCGGCATCACCGCCATTTTGCTCGGCGGCCTTGCCCTTCTGCTCGAGCGCCGCCCCGCCGCCGCCGTGTCGCCCGCCTCTGCGCCCGCCAGCCTACCGCCTTCTTCCGCGCCGCTCGTCGCCCTCGCCTGCGCCCTCATCCTCAGCCTCGCCCTCGTCACCTTCTTCGTCCGCAACACCCGCCCCAACCTCAAGCCCGGCGGCCCCGCGCCCAACCTCCTCGCGATCCTCCCCTCCGCCGCGCCCGGCTGGCGCGTCGATACCTCCCGCGATCTCTATCAGTTCAGCGATGTCCTGAAAACCGAGTTCCTCGCGCAACGCAGCTACCTTGGCCGCACCGCCGCCGGCCCCACCGATGTCACCATCTACCTCGCCTACTGGCGCGCCGGCCAGTCCAGCGTCAGCAGCGTGGCCGCCCACACGCCCGACGCCTGCTGGCCCGGCTCCGGCTGGGTCGCCGTGCCCAATCCGGTTACCAGCGAAACTCCCGTGGTCGGCGGCCGCACCCTCGCCCCCGCCGAGTCCCGCGTTTTCAAAAGCGGCGGTCATCCCCAGCACGTCTGGTTCTGGCACCTCTACGACGGCCGTCCCATCCCTTACGAAAATCCCTACTCCACCCGCGAACTCCTCAGCATCGCCTGGCGCTACGGCTTCCGCCGCGATGGCGATCAACTCTTTGTGCGCGTCTCCAGCAACCGCCCGTGGGCCGACATCGCCAACGAACCCTTCATCCGCGACTGTTTCGCCCGTCTCCAGCCCCTCGGCCTCTGAGCGCGTTCCACCCATGCCCTTTGCCACCACCAAACGCGAACGCACGGCCCTCTCCGTGATCGCCCTCCTCCTCATCCTCGGCCTGATCGGCCTCGCTGTGCTCTGAGGCGTGACCAAGCCGCCAGATGCCGTCGAAAAGCGACCCCATCTCGCATCCGACCAGCGCTCGCCCGCGCTCCGAAGATCGGTCTCTCAACTCTCAGCTCTCAGCTCTCAACCTCCCTATCCCGCCCGAGCCCGCACTTTCTCCTCGCCCCCCTTCGCTCCGCTGCATCTCTTCCCTTCTCACGCGCGTATGACTCTACAGCTCCATGCCACTCCTGTTGACGTCTCACCCGTTCGCCTTTTTTGCGTGCTCCGCGCCCGCAACTAGAATCGAGCTCGCACAGACGCCACGACGCATGACCGAGACCGGCCCAACCGACCAGCCCGACGCCCGCCACGCGGCCGACGCGCGGCTGCTCACCCTCGTCGCCGCCGGCGACCGCACCGCCTTCGCCGAGCTCTACGATCGCTTCTCCCGTCCGCTTTACGCCACCGCTCTCCGTATCCTCAACGATGCTACCGAGGCGCAGGACATCGTCCACGACGCCTTCGTCGCCCTCTGGGAGAAAGCCTCCACCTTCGAGACTACCCGCGGCACCGCCTTCTCCTGGGCCCTCACGCTCACCCGCAACCGCGCCATCGACCGGCTCCGATCCCGCCGCCGTCGCGCCGAACTCCTCGACGCCTCCGCTCCCTCCGACCTCGGCCTCGACGAGAATTCCTCCGGCCCCTCCGCCGACGAATCCGCGACCAGCTCCGATCAAGCCACGGCCGTCCGCGCCGCCGTCGCCACCCTTCCCGCCGATCAGCAACGCGCTCTCGAACTCGCCTTCTTCGGTGGCCTCACGCAGGAAGAAATCGCCGCCCGCCTCCGCACCCCTCTCGGCACCGTCAAGGCCCGCATCCGCCGCGGCCTCCTCAAACTACGCGACCAGCTCGCGGGCAACCTATGAACGCCGAACGCCACGAAGAACTCGGCGCGCTCGCCGCCCTCGACCTGCTCACCACCGCTGAGCAAGCCGAGTTCGCCACCGCCCTCGCTGCGCACCCTGAGCTTCAGGCGTTCGTCGCCTCCCTGCGCTCCGCCTCCGCCGAACTCGCCCACACCGCACCCGTCGCCGAGCCCCCCGCCGCGCTCAAATCCCGCGTCCTCGCCACCATCGCCGCCCTGCCCGCCTCCAACCCTCAACCCTCAACTCTCAACACTCAACCGCGTGCCGCAGGCACGCTAATCCAGTTCCCCACCTGGCTCGCCCTCGCCGCCGCCGCGTGCTTCGCCCTCGTCGCCGCCTATTTCGGCCAAGCCTACCAGACCGAGCGCGCCGCCGCCGCCACACTCCGCGACCAACAATCCCTCTCCGACCTCGCCCTTCGCAGCACCCAAAATCAACTCGAAGCCGAGCGCCTCATCGCCCGTCGCGAGCTCGCCGATGCCACCACCAAGGCCGCCGAAACCTCCCGCCTCGTTGCGACTCTCGAATCCCGCCTCAACGTCGCCACCCGCACATCCACCGACGCGTCTCGCCAGCTCGCTTCCTCCCGCGAGCAAATCGACACCGCCCGCCGCGATCTCGCCGCCCGCGACCAGCACGTGTCCACTCTCACCCGCCAGCTCGCCGCCCAAGGCACGCTCGCCGATTACAAGATCTCCACGCTCGCCTCGCTGCTCAACAACTCGCCGCAAGCCCTCGCCGTCGCCGTCTGGAATCCCGCCAACCAGGAAGGCGTGCTCACCGTCCAAAAACTCCCCGCGCTCGCCGCCGATAAAGATTATCAACTCTGGATCGTCGATCCCCAGTATCCGATTCCCGTCAACGGCGGCGTCTTCCGCGTCGATCCTGTCACCGGTGAGAACCGCGTGATCTTCCACGCCGACCAGCCTGTCAAATCCATCGCCAAGTTCGCCGTCAGCCTCGAGCGCAAGGGCGGCGTCCCCAAGGCCGAGGGCCAGATGGTTCTGCTGACGCCTTAGTCTGACGGCGTCATTCAATAGCGTCGGCGCCAACTCGCGCCGCACTTGAAACTTGCCCCGCCCGTCTGCGCGGGAAACGCTTTCGGTCCTATGGTCATCAAACCCAAAGTCCGTGGCTTCGTCTGCGTCACCGCTCACCCCCAAGGTTGCGCCGCTCATGTCCAAGAGTGGATCGCCCACGTGAAATCCCAGCCCCCGCTCACCCGCGGCCCCAAGAAGGTCCTCGTGATCGGCTCCTCCACCGGCTACGGCCTCGCCTCCCGCGTCACCGCCGCCTTTGGCTCCGGCGCCGCGACGCTTGGCATTTTCTTCGAGCGCCCCTCCGAGGAAGACCGCCCCGCCAGCCCCGGCTGGTATAATACCATCGCCTTCACCAAGGCCGCCCACGCCGCCGGCCTCTACGCCAAGAACATCAACGGCGACGCCTTCTCCGCCGACATCAAGCGCCAGGCCCTCGACCTCATCCGCGCCGATCTCGGCCAGGTTGACCTCGTCATCTACTCGCTCGCCTCGCCCCGCCGCACGCATCCCGTCACCGGCGCCGTGCATAAATCCGTCCTCAAGCCCGTCGGCCAGTCCTACACCAACAAGACCGTCGATACCGACAAAGGCATCGTCAGCACCATCACCATCGAGCCCGCCAACGAGCAGGAAATCACCGACACCACCACCGTCATGGGCGGCGAAGATTGGGAGATGTGGATGCAGGCCCTCTCCGAGGCCAAGCTCCTCGCCCCCGGCGCGCAGTCCGTCGCCTACTCCTACATCGGGCCGGAAGTCACTTGGGCGATCTACAAAAACGGCACCATCGGTCTCGCCAAAAACGACCTCGAGCGCGCCTCCCGCAACATCGACTCGCTCCTCAAGCTCCACCACGGCGGCGGCCGCGCCTGTATCTCCGTCAACAAGGCCCTCGTCACCCAGGCCAGCTCCGCCATCCCCGTCGTCCCCCTCTACATTTCGATCCTCTACAAGATCATGAAGGCAAAGGGCACGCACGAAGGCTGCATCGAGCAGATGGCGCGTCTCTTCGCCACCCAGCTCTACGCACCCACCGGCCCCAAGTTCGACGACGCCGGCCGCATCCGCGTCGATGACTGGGAAATGCGCGACGAGGTCCAGGCCGCCGTCAAAGAAATCTGGCCGCAGACCACCACCGAAAACCTCCCCGCGCTCACCGACATCGCCGGCTACCGCAGCGAGTTCATGAAGCTCTTCGGCTTCGGCCTCCCCGGCATCGACTACGAAGCCGACACCGAGCCCCACCTCCCGATGCTCTAAGGTAGGG
>JANXLP010000746.1 GCA_025355125.1 Opitutaceae bacterium
GGAGTTCGCCGACGAGAGATTGGCGACGATGGATCTCGGAGAGTTCGAGGGTGGGCGCGGCGAGCCAACGCTCGAGGAGGCGGGCGCCGGTGGCGGTGGTAGTGCGGTTGATCGCGGTGAGGAGCGAGCCCTCGCGGGTGCCGCGGGAGGAACTGAAAATTTCGAGATTACGCAGCGTGGCGGGGTCGAGGAGGAGCGTGCGGGCGCTGCGGTATTCTTGGAGACCGCGGAGATTTTCCGGTTTGGCGCAGAGGTTTTCGGTCGCGTAGTAAACGAGGGCGCCTGCGGGACCAAGGGGGGGGTGGGTGTGTGCAAAACCGAAGCCTTGAAGATTGAGGACGCCGAGGGTGTCCATGACGGTTTTGGCGCCCGTGGACGTCTCGAAATGGTAGCCGGCCAGCTCGGTGGTGAGACGGCCGAGACAGAAGGCGTGCAACGCGTGAGTATCGGCCTGCTCGTGGGGCGCGGTGGCCCAGCGGGCGAGAGCGCCGTCGATCACGAGGAGTTCTGCCGGATCGAGGGCGGTGAGGACGGGGAGGAGATTCGCGATGGAGGAATCGGTCGCGACGCGGAACTCGCCGGTGGAGAGATCGAGCCAGGCGGCATGAATGCCGGTGGAATCATAGGCGAGGGCGCAGAGGTAGTGGTTGCGCGCGGCGTCGAGCTGGGCGGCGTTGAGCGTGGTGCCGGGACTGAGGATGCGGGTGAGCTGGCGGCGGACGAGTTTGCCGGGCTGGGCGGGCTCGGCTTGATCGCAGATGGCGACTTTTTTGCCGGCGGCGAGGAGCTTGGTGATGTAGTTGTCGAGCGCGACGGAAGGCAGGCCGGCCATCGCGTGTTCCTGGCGCTTCGTGAGCGTGAGGCCGAGGAGCTTGGAGGCGATGATGGCGTCTTCGAAGAAGAGCTCGAAGAAATCGCCGAGGCGGAAGAGCAGGAGCGTGTCTTTGGGCAGGCCGCGCTTCACCTCGAAATACTGCTGCATCATCGGGGTGAGTTTGGGCGCGTCGGACATCGTTAAGGGAACGGGAGTGGAACCACGAACTACACGAAATACACGAAAAAATTCCCAGAGTTTGCCTGAGGTCGGGGAACGGGTGCAGGGTCGGGGCGTGGTTAATTTATTTCATCGTGATCTGGGCGGGGCGGGAAAGCCGCCGTTGGTGATTTTGCACGGGCTGTTGGGTTCTTCGCGGAACTGGCAGACGGCGGGGAAGGAGCTGGCGAGCGATTATCACGTGTTCGCGCTGGATATGCGTAATCATGGGAGTTCACCTCATGCCGAGGAGATGACTTACGCGGCGATGGCGGAGGATGTCGTCGCGTGGATGGAGGCACGGGGGCTGGCGCAGGCGACGTTGATGGGGCACAGCATGGGCGGGAAGACGGCGATGGTGCTGGCGTGCCGACATCCGGAACGGGTGGCGCGGCTCATCATCGTGGACATCGCGCCGAAGGATTATTTTTGGGCGGCGCACCGGGCGGAGTTCGCGGCGATGAACGAACTCGAGCTGGCGAATCTGCAATCGCGGGCGGAGGCGGAGTTGAGGTTTGAGGCGCGGGTGGACGATTGGGCGATGCGGAAATTCATCGCGACGAATCTGGAGCGCGTGGCGGACGGCGGCGTGGGCTGGCGTTGGGTGATCAACCTCCCCGTGGTGACGGCGGCGCTGCCGACTTTGGAAAAGAATCCGCTCGGTGCGGAAGAGCGGTTTGAAGGTGAGACGCTTTTTGTCGTCGGCGGAAAATCACGCTATGTGCAGGCGGCGGATCACGCGGCGATCACGGCGCATTTTCCGCGGGCGCGGATCGTGACGATCGCGGAGTCGGCGCACAATCCGCACATGGAAACGCGCGCGGAGTTCGTCACGGCGATCAGGTGAAGAGCGCCCAGCTACCGCCGGGCAGATAGCGGTGGCAGCGGTCGCCTTCGAGGGCGAAGAGGTGAATCCAGGCGTGGTCGAGCAGCTCGCGCGGGGCGGGCTGACGGGCGAGGACGAGGGCAATTTTTTCGCGAGGGGCGTCCACGAAGACCGAGAGGCGGCGAGGTTCGTGGGTGAATTTTTCACCGTCGTGGAGGGATTGGAGCGGCAGGCCAGGGCGGAGATCGCCGCCGTTGCCCTCGAAGACGCCGAGACCACCGGCAACGTTGTGGAGGACTTTGTTGCCGCTGCCGTAGCGCGCGGGATCGACGCGGGAGGCGTAGTATTGGAGGTTGATCCAACTGGCGACGACGACGGGGGCGGCGAGGATGAGGTCGAGGATTTTGGAATCGGTATCGGCGGCGTGATCGTAGTCGTGGAGGAAAGTGCGGCCGGCGAGATCGAGACCGAGGGAGCGGGCGCGGGGGGCGACGAGGATGGCGGCGTTGTTGGCGAGGCCCCACTCGGGGCGGACCTGGGCGATGTCGTCGGCGCGGGCGCGGACGGCGGCGGTGAGGGCGGAGAGCGGAGTCGCAGCGAGGCCGAGCGACGGGGCGCGTTCGCGGCGGGCGGATTCGCCGGTGCGGGCGAGGGCTAGGCGCAGGATCTCGATGTCGGCGGCGTGGGTGGGCGGGACGCGTTCGAGTTCGAAGAGGGTGACGTCGTCGGAGGTGGTGTGGTGGAGGCCGGCGACGCACCACGTATCGGAGGGGAGGAGGAGGCCGAGGGCGGCGAGGCGGGAGCGGACGGCGGGGAGGTTGAGGGCGTTGGCGGCGAGGCGGGCGTTGACGTCGCCGGCGTGGCCGCCGCAGGCACCGCAGTCGAGGGCGGAGGCGTAGGGGTTGTTGGCGCTGGTGCTGCCGTGGCCGCAGATGAGGAGGAGGCGCGCGAAGCCGGCGGTGAGGCTCATGTTGCGCAGGGCGCCGGCGCACATGGCGGCGAGGGCGTCGAGTTTTGCCGGCGAGACGTCGCCGGTGAGGGCGGGGATGGGGCGTGCGCAGGTGGGCGCGGCGGCGCGGGGGCGGTGGGAGAGCGCGGCGCCAAAGGCGAGGCCGGCGGTCTCCACAAAGGAGAAACAGGAGGCGGCGGAGTTTTGAAACGCCTTCCACGCGCCGCGACCGGCGTAGGCTTCGCGCTCGTCGGCGGCGGTGGCGAGATCGACAACATCGGTCGAATCGTAGGGCGGCACGAGCAGCACGGGGCAACGGGTGGCGGCGGTATCGGCGAGGAGCGGACGGTGCGCGACGGGGAAGCCGAAGAAGCCGGCGAACCCGATCGTGGCGATGGTCGGGGCGGCGGCCTCGAGGTGGCGCCGGAAGAGCTCGGAGCGGACGTCGATGCAAAAGACGGCTTGGGCGGAGGGACGGGGAGCGGCGGCGGATGTGGGCGTGGTGGCGGTGGCGGAAAG
>JANXLP010000031.1 GCA_025355125.1 Opitutaceae bacterium
GGCGCGCTGAAGGCGATGGGATTTAAGTTCTGAGGAATGCCGTGTCGCGGAGCACGGCGCGTGGGCTCGGGACACAGAGAGCGGGGGCTTGCGCGGGACGTGGCGACGGCTACGGTGCGGACATCATGAGCGCCGCCGAAATCATCGAGATGATTGATAAACTGCCGCCTACCGAACAACGGGAGGTGCGTGCTTACCTGGAGCAAAAGGAGAAAGCTACGCCGGCAGACGGGGTTCGTCGGATGGATTTTGAGAAAGGTGTGGCGATAGGTAAGGGGATTTTTGAGCGGCACCCGGAGTTGTTTAGAAAGCTGGCCCAGTAACCGGTCGCCATGGAGCAGCCGGATTTCCTGACGTGGGACCTTGTGGTCGCACTGCATCAGATCTCCCTCGAACAGTGGGGTGGTATCGACGGCATGCGTGATCGTGCCGGATTGGAATCGGCGATGGGGGCAGCAGAAAATGTGTTTTTCTACGGCGGCGGTGACTTGCACGACATCGGGGCCGCCTACGCTTTTCACTTGGCCGAAAGCCAGGGGTTCCTCGACGGTAACAAGCGCACGGCGATTGTCTGCGCATCCACTTTTCTTGAGTTTAACGATTGCTTGGATCGGTCGGACGATCTCGTGCTCTACAACGCGATGATCGCAATCGCGCGGCGCGAGTTGGACAAGGCGGGGCTCGCGGCGGTGCTGCGGAAGCAGTTTCCTCGAAGCTGAGGCGCGGACGGATGCGTGCGGGGAAGAACGGGGATATGACGACGATGAACGACGACTATGCGGAGCGGTTTGGCGGAGTGGGGCGGCTGCTGGGGACGGCGGCGTTGGAGAAATTGCGGGCGGCGCATGTCGTGGTGATCGGCGTGGGCGGGGTGGGATCGTGGACCGTCGAGGGGCTGGCGCGAAGCGGCGTGGGGGCGATCACGCTGATCGATCTCGATGACGTGTGTGTGACGAATGTGAACCGGCAGTTGCCGGCGCTGGATGGACAAATCGGGCGGCCGAAGATTGCGGTGCTCGCGGAGCGCGTGCGGTTGATCAATCCGGCGTGCAGGGTCGAGACGGTGTCGGAGTTTTTCACGCCGGCGTCGGCGGAACGGTTGATGGCCGGGAAGTTTGATGGGGTCGTCGATGCGGTGGACCTGATGTCGCACAAGGCGCTGATCATCGCGGAGGCGGTGAAGCGCGGGATGAAATGCGTGACGGTGGGCGGGGCTGGCGGGCGGCGCGATGCGACGCAGTTGCGCGCGGGAGATTTGGGCGAATCGGGCTGCGATGAGCTGCTGCGACAGGTGCGGAAGAAGCTGCGGCGCGACTACGGATTCGCGGGCGGGGGCGGCAATGTTTACGGCGTGCGCTGCGTGTGGACGGAGGAGAAGCCGGTGTTTCCGTGGGCGGATGGGACGTGCCGGACGATGGTGGAGCCGGGGACGAATTTGAAATTGGACTGCGCGACGGGGTTCGGGACGGCGGTGTGGGTGACGGGGGCGTTTGGGCTCGTGGCGGCGCAGGAGATGGTGCGGGAGATCGCGGGTGGGTGAACGGATGGGTCACCACGAAACACACGAACTACACGAAAGCCGGAGAGGATCGGAGTGAGGGCCCACGGAACACACGGAAGACACGGAAAGTTCGGAGACGGAGGAACGGAGGGCAGGGCGCGGAAAAGGGATTCGAATCTTGGCGGACTTGGCGCGAGGCGATGCGGCGACCGCTCATGAACGGAGCGCGGCCTACGTCGGGTCGTAGAGGGTGGGGGCTTCTTCGACGTGGAGGTGGGCGGCGTCGAGGTCGGCCTGGGTGTAGCTGTGGGTGGCGCTTTTTTTGGATTTACGGGCGGGCTTGGGCGCGGCGGGGGCGAGCGGGGCGGTAAGTTGCTCGTAGCGGGCGAAGAGGAATTCCACGCGTTCGCGGTCGCTGGTGAAGACGGCGGCGCGGTAGCTTTTGTCCACGGCGCGGTCGAGGGCCTGGTGGGCTTTGAGGAGCTCGGCGGGCATGGCGAGCGGGTCGTAGAGATCGGCGAGGCTGGCCCCGGCGGCGAGGCGCGGGGCACGGGCGGCGAGCACGGCTTGCGCGGCTTTTTCGATGGCGGGGCGCTGCGCGGGCGTGGGCTCGGGCCAGGGGTAGTTGTTGTAGACGATATTTCCCGAATACTGAAAATCACTCTTCATCCGGCCGGCGACGGTGTGCATCCAAGCGTTGTGCATAGCGGAGGAGAGCACACCAAAGTGGAACGGAGTCGCGCCGGATACGACGAGGGCGCTGCCGCTGGCGATGTCCTTTGGCGCCATGAAACCGATGGGAAGATAGCGGCGGGATTCAGAGGAAACTTTCGGTATCAGTAGATAGCGCGTGTCCGGTTGCCGGATTTCCCCAAAAAGTCCGGGAGTTGCGGCGAGTTCGCGGGTTTGCGGTCGGTTGCTTCCGAGGCGAAAATTGCGGACTGTTTCAAGTCGGGCACGCAGGAGGGACGACGAACGGATCAAGGCAGGTTCCGCGTCCACCAGCCAAAGGCACCAGCGTTCGGTTCCGTTCAGAAATTCCTCCCCGCCGTAGAGGCGACGGATGTGCGGTTTGAGACCGGGACACTCGTCGAGCAATTCCGCCTTGGTGCGGGCACTTAGAATAAGGCCGGCCTCGTCCCCGGCCGTGCGGTCTTTGTCGATCATCATGCTGCCGTAGTTGATCGGTGGTGCCCCGTTGATCGGAGCGGTGCGGTTGCGCACGACTTGGTCGGAGCCGACGGTTAGGTAGGGTCCGATGGTGGCATTTCCCGAGGTGGCAGACATCTGGCCACGTGCGTCGTAATCGTAGAGCCGTTTCTGCGGAAGATCCGCGAGGCCGAAGCCGATGATGACAACGTGAACATGGGCTTTACCGCTCGCTTCGTTGTGCCAGACGAACGTGCGGTGGGCGAATTGGATCTTGATGCGATGTTGTGCCAGCTGAGACCACAATACCCCGACTTGTTCGCCCTGGGTAATACTGTTGGTAGAGACGAAGGCGCAGCGGATGGCGGTGTCACGGATGTAGTCTGCTGCTTTGCGATACCAGCAGGTGACGTAGTCGAGAATGCCGGTCCCCTTGGCATCGTGCCAGGTCAGTGTCAGGTCGGCTTTTTGTTCGGCTGTCTGTTCCTTCTTTCCGATGAACGGCGGATTGCCGAGGACGTAGCTGCATTTCGCCGGAGGCAGAATACTCGGCCAGTCCAGCCGCAGCGCGTTGCCGTGGACGATGGTCGGGGATTTCTTGAGGGGGATGCGGTTGTAGTGGCGGCCAAAGGCTTTTGAGAACGCCATGTTGACTTGGTGGTCGGTGAGCCAGAGAGCGGTTTCGGCGATGAGGGCGGGGAATTCTTCCAGCTCGATGCCGTAGAATTGGTCCACGTTGAGGCGGGCGAGGTCGCCGACGTCGAGGCCGAGAGGGAGCTGGTTGCCGTAGATGGCCTGGAGGACTTCGAGCTCGAGGGCGCGGAGTTCGCGGTAGGCGACGACGAGGAAGTTGCCGCAGCCGCAGGCGGGGTCGAGGAAGCGGAGGGCGGCGAGGCGGTCGTGGAACTGTTCGAGGGCTTTCTTTTTGCCGGAGGCGGCGCGGAGTTTGGTGAATTCGGCGCGGAGGTCGTCGAGGAAGAGCGGGTCGAGGACGCGGCGGATATTTTCCTCGGAGGTGTAATGGGCGCCTTTGGCGCGGCGTTCTTTCTTGTCCATCACGCCTTGGAAGAGGGAGCCGAAGATGCCGGGGGAGATGCGGCTCCAATCGAAGCGGCAGCAGGCGAGGAGGGCGGCGCGTTCCTCGGCGGTGAAGGTGGCGATCTCGATGCGCTCGGCGAAGAGGCCTCCGTTGACGTAAGGGAAGGCAGCGAGGATCGCGGGGAGGGTTTTCTGGCGGGCGGGAGCGGACTGATCGAGGGTTTGGAAAAGGTGGCCGAGCTGGCCACTGAGATCGGAGCCGTCTTTGCGGGTGGTCTCGACGAGGCGGGTGAAGGAGTTCCACTCGAAGATGCCGGTGTCTTCGGCGAAGAGGCAGAAGAGCACGCGGACGAGAAAGCGTTCCAACGCGTGGCCCGAGTAGCCGCTGGATTTGAGGGTGTCGTGCAAGTCACCGAGGAGGGCGACGGCCTTGAGGTTGATGTCGGGCTGAGTGGCGAAAAGTTCCTGCTCGGCGTCGCGGATGAAAGCGAAATGGCGGAGTTTGTCGGGGAGGTCGGCGAGGGTGAAGGCGGCGGCGAGGGTGGGCTTGGTTTTACGGACGGAGGCGAGGCCGCGAAGGTAGTCGTGGATATCTTCGCCGAGGTCGTAGAGGGCGAGGCGGTGGAAATCGGAGACGAGGACCCAGCGGGGGCGTTCGTCGGCGGGGAGGGCTTCGATGTAGTCGAAGGCTTGGCGGGCGGCGCCGCCTTTGGCGTCGGAGAGGTCGCGGCCGGTGGACTTCATCTCGACGAGGAGTTTACCGGGCCAGAAGAGATCGATGCGGCCCTCGGCGCGGGCCTCGCGTTCGACGCGGTGTTCGAAGCGGGCGTCCACGGCGCGGCGGTCGCGGCCGAAGACCGTGAAGAATTCGTCGAGGAAAGTCTTGGCATCGGCTTCTTCGCGCTGCGGGCCGGCCCAGCGTGCGGCGAAGGCGAGGGCGCGGCCACGCATCTCTTCGCGGGAGAGCGTGAGGACCGGGGGCGGACTGGCGGGGGCGGCGGTCATGCGAGGGAGGTCGGAGCGGGCGGCGGGGAGAAGGGAAAAGTGCGGCGGGGGGCAGCGAAAAGTGCGGCGGGGAAAGGGAAACGAGGGTGGGGGCGGGAGGGGAATGTTAATCGGTGCGGGGGGCGGGGATTTTTTGGGAGAGTGCGGAGTGCGGAGTGGAGAGGGCGGAGGGGCGGAGTCGGAGCGGCGGGTTAGGGATAACCCGCCCTACCCTCGGAGGAAGAGGCGGTGGGAGTTGGCGGCGATGATGGATGTGAGCTCGGCGAGCGGGAGGGCGCGGAGGGTGGCGAGGGCGGCGTAGGACGCGGCGAGGTTGGCGGGGTGGTTGAGCGTGGGCTCGGCGGGGAGGGAGAAAGGCGCGTGGTCGGGCGGGGCGAGCATCGCGGGGGCGTCGGTCTCGATGAGGAGGCGATCGAGGGGGATTTGTTGGTAGAGCGCGCGGAGGCGGGGGTGGCGGGGGGCGAGGTAGGCGGCGTTGAAGGAAAAATAGGCGCCGAGGGCGACGAAGGGCGCGACCATTTCGGCGGAGCCGCTGTAGGCGTGGAGGAGGAAGCCGCGGGGCGGGAGGCTGCGCGCGGCGTGGAGGGATTGGAGCGTTTCGAGGAGAAGTCCGAAGGCGTCGATGCAGTGGATAGTGACGGGGCGGTCGAGAGTGACGGAGAGGGCGAGCTGGGTTTTGAAGACAGCGAGTTGTTCGTCGAGCGGGGCGCGGCGGAGGCCGGCGAGGCGGGGGTCGTCGGGCCGGGCGCGGTCGAGTATCCAGCGGTCGAGGCCGATTTCACCGACGGCGGCGTGCGGATCGGCGGTGAGGTGGGCGCGGAGCGTGTCGAGCCAAGCGGGAGTGCGGTTGCCGACATCCCAGGGGTGGAGGCCGTAGGAGGGGAGGAGGCAGAGGGGGGGCGGAGAGCTGAGAGCCGGAGGCGGAAACGGAACCGGAGTGGGCGGAGCAGAGAGTGGTGACTTCGGACCAGTCGGATTCTTCGGTGCCGTTGACGATGGCGTGGGTGATGCCGGCGGTGGCGAGGTCGGTGAGAATCTGGGCGCGGTGGGGAGCGAGCGCGGGAGACGCGAGGTGGTTGTGGGCGTCGTAATACATCAGTTGGCGGAGACGGGAACGGAGGAGTCGTTAACCCCGAAACACACTGACTACACGAAAGGCGGAGGGGATCGGAGAGGGGCCCAGGGAATACACGGAAGACACGGAAAAAGACGGGAGAAGGTGAAGAAGCGGAGGCGAATTTTGAAGCCATGAAACCACGAGGCGGCAGGGCGTTCTTGGTTTCTTGGTTTCTGAATTATATGGGCGGCGGAGAAGTGGAAGGGACCTATGCCGACGTCGGTTGATATATGGGCGATAGTCGAACCCCCACTCGCGCACGCTCGCAGCTATCATAAGTCATGAAATCAACTGATATTAGTATTATATGGAGGGCGTGGAGGCGGAAGGAAATTGGAGGCTTGGCGGACTTGGCGTGGGCTGGGAGGGCGGGTCGGAGACCGCGCCCTACTTTTGGGATTCGGCGAGGGAGAGGATGCGGGCGCGGACGGCGGTGAGGCCGTTGCGGCGGGTGGGGGAGAGATTTTTTAAGAGGTCGAGGGCGGCGAGGGGATCGGCGTCACTGGCGGCGATTTCGGAGGGCGGGGTGTCGCTGAAAAAATCGGCGACGAAGACGACGAGGCCGCGGACGAGGGGCGAGTCGGCATCGACATGAAAGTGGAGGCGGCCTTCACGATTTTCCGCGGTGAGCCAGACGGCGGAGATGCAGCCGAGCACGCGGTTCTCCTCGGTGCGCGTGGCGGGCGGGAGCGGCGGGTGGCGGCGGGCGCGGTCCACGACGAGGGATAGGCGTTCCTGGAGGTCGTCGATGGGCGCGAAGTCGTCGATGAGGGCTGAGAGTTTTTCGGAAAGAGTCACCGGAGCAGAGCAGACGTTGCGCGGCGGGCCTGCAAACTACTTGGCGCGGCGCAGTTCGCTGAGGCGGGCGAGGAGGCGAGGCGGGCTACGAGGGGCTAAGAGGGCGTCTAAAAAGGTAGGGGTGCCTGCGGCGGATCGAAAGTGGCACGGGCGTCCCGCCCGTGGGTTCGGAACATGGGCGGGACGCCCATGCCACGACGGACCAGATCGGAGACCTTTTTAGACGCCCTCTAAGAGGGCGATGAGGGCGAGGCGGCGGAGACGCACTGGAGGAGCGAGGTGGGGGAGAACTCCACCTCGAGTTTGTCGGACTCAATTTTTGATAAATCGAGGAGGTCGTTGATGACGACGAGGAGATGGTCGCCGCTGGACTGAATGGTCTCGAGGCAGTCGCGTTGCTCGGGAGAGAGCGGGGGTGTCGGATTTCATGTTGGTGTATGGCCGGCGGGAAGCGGTGTGCTGGCTGTGGGGTTTCCCTTTGGGTTGAAGTTTGTGGCGGCGACGGAGGCGAGGATGAGCGCGGCCGATGATGCGGGCGGGGATGAGGCTACGGGGGGTGGCGGGCCGGATCAGCGATTGCTCGGGCCGTGAGGTGGGGTGGGTTCGGGGCGATGATGGGTGGCGCTGGATTTTGGCCGTCTTTTTTTGAGGTTGGGCGGGCGGTGGGGCGGCGAAGGCGACGCGCGGTTGGCGAAATGGAGAGGGTGGTTTTTTTCTTAAAACGGAGCACGCGAACGCGCGGGCAGTCCTACGTAGCTTCGCCGTCGTAATCGCCGCAGTGAGGGCGGGTGGCCGGGAATAAATTTGCCCACGGGAGGGCGGCGCGGATTGGCTCGGGAAATGCAGACCGACCCCATGGCTCCAGCTACCCCCGGCAAACGCAATACCCTCTATCTTCAAGTCCTCATCGCCATCGTGATCGGCATCACGGTGGGTTATGTGTGGCCGGACTTCGGGGCTTCGCTGAAGCCGCTGGGCGACGGGTTCATCAAGCTCGTGAAGATGTTGATCGCGCCCATCATCTTCGCGACGGTGGTGGTGGGGCTCGCGGGCATGGGCGACTTGAAAAAAGTCGGGCGCGTGGGCGGGCGGGCGCTGTTATATTTTGAAATCGTATCGACGTTGGCGTTGGTGATCGGGCTGGTGGTGGCGAATGTTTTCCAGCCGGGCGCGGGCGTGCATGCAAATGCGGCGACGCTGGACGCGAAGTCGGTGGCGGGCTACGCGAAGGCGGCGGCGCAGGGGCAGACGACGGCGGAATTTTTGCTGCACATCATTCCGAACACGTTTGTCGGCGCGTTTGCGGAGGGGGAGATTTTGCAGGTGCTGCTGCTGGCGGTGCTGTTTGGTATCGCGCTGGGGCAGATCGGCGAGCACGGGCGGCCGGTGTTGAACCTGGTCAACGAGGTGGCGCGGGTGATCTTCGGGATCGTGAGCATGGTGACGAAGCTGGCGCCGTTGGCGGCGTTTGGCGCGATGGCGTTCACCATCGGTAAATACGGGCTGCGTTCGCTGGTCTCGCTCGGGGCGCTGATGGCGTGTGTTTACCTGACGTGCGCGCTGTTTGTCTTTGTGGTGCTGGGGCTGATCGCGCGGTTCAATGGCTTTAGCGTATGGAAGATCATCAAATATATCCGCGAGGAATTGCTGATTGTGTTGGGCACATCGTCGTCGGAGACGGCGTTGCCGGGGCTGATGCACAAGATGGAGCACGCGGGGTGCGCGCGGCCGGTGGTGGGGATCGTGGTGCCCTCGGGCTACTCGTTCAATCTGGACGGGACTTCGATCTACTTGACGATGGCGGCGCTGTTCGTGGCGCAGGCGACGGATACGCATCTCACGTTGTGGGAGCAGGGGAAGCTGCTGATTGTTTTGATGATCACCTCGAAGGGCGCGGCGGGGGTGACGGGGAGCGGGTTCATCACGCTGGCGGCGACGCTGGCGGCGACGGATAAGATTCCGGTGGCGGGCATGGCGCTGATTCTGGGCGTGGACCGGTTCATGTCGGAGGCGCGGGCGATCACGAATTTCATCGGCAACGCGGTGGCGACGCTGGTGGTGTCGAAATGGGACGGGTCGTTCGATGCGACGAAGGGCGGGGAGGTTTTGGCGGACGCGGTGACAGTGGAGAAGCGTTGAGCCGCAGATTTCGGTTCAACCGAGAACATTCCGATCCTCGGCGAGGCCGTCGTCGGGCGATTCGAGATTCGGACGGAACGCGGTTTTTTTAACTCGCGCCGAAGTAACCCCACGGCCTGCGTTGGGGCGTAAGCTTTACCCCCCGCTGTTGATGCCCCGTTACCCCGCTTTCTCGATTTGTCCGAAATTATCTGTGCCAGCGATTTTCTCGCCGTTGGCCTGGGCTTTCGCGGCGCTGAATTTGTCCAATCCGTGCGTCGGACAAGTTTCGGATTTAGCCCGGCATCCGACGGCGGCGGTGATCGGCCGCTATTGTCTCGATTGCCACGATGACGGGACGATGAAGGGCAAGCTCTCGTTGGAGGGCCTCGATTGGAAGAATCCCGCCGCCGATGCGGCTCTCTGGGAGAAAGTCATCCGTAAACTCGACCACCGCCAGATGCCGCCGCTCGGCGAGGATCGGCCGGATGCGACGGCTTATCATGACGCGGTCGCGGAACTCCAGACCGCGCTCGACCGTGCCGCCGCCCTCGCGCCGAACCCCGGCCGCACCGACACCTTCCGCCGCCTCAACCGCACCGAATATCAAAACGCCATCCGCGACCTGCTCGCCCTCGACATCGACGCGACCGCGCTTTTGCCCAACGACGAGCCGAGCCACGGTTTCGACAACGTCACGGTCGGCAACCTCTCGCCCACGTTGCTGGATCGCTATGTTTCCGCCGCGCAAAAAATCGCCCGTCTTGCCCTCGGCTCCCCGCGCAAGACACCCGGTGGCGAGACGTTTCGCCTTCGCGCCGATCTCACCCAGGAAGAACATATCGAGGGCCTGCCCCTCGGCACGCGCGGCGGTGGTAACTTTCCCTATGTTTTTGCGCAGGACGGCGACTATGAGATTCAAATCCGCCTGGCCCGTGACCGTAACGAGCAGGTCGAGGGTTTGAAGAAACCGCATGAGGTCGAGGTGCTCATCGACGGCGAACGCGTCGGTCTCTTCACCGTCAAGCCGCCCGGCAGCGATAAAAACGCGGAGGCGGTGGACGCCCATTTGAAATTCCGCGTCGCCGTGAAAGCCGGCCCGCACGACCTCGGCGTCACGTTCCCGAAAAATCCCTCCGTGCTGTTCGAGACCGAGCGCCAACCGTATCTCGCGCACTTCAACATGCACCGGCACCCACGCTCCGTGCCCGCCCTCTATCAGGTTTCGATCACCGGCCCCTACGACGCCAAGGGCCCGGGCGACACGCCCAGCCGCCGCAAAATCTTTGGTGAATCCGCGACCGCCACCGCGACGACCCCCGCCGACGCCGCGTCGCAGGAAACCCGAGCCCGCGAAATCCTCACACCCCTCCTGCGCCGCGCCTATCGTCGCTCCGTAACGGAAGCGGACCTACGGAAGCCGCTCCGATTTTTCCGCGAAGGCAGCGCCGCAGGTGCGGGCTTCGAGTCCGGGATCGAAAGCGCCCTGAGTGCGATTCTCGTGAGCCCGCGCTTCCTCTTCCGCGTCGAGGCCGATCCCGTGGACCTTCCGCCGGCCACCGCCTATCGGATCAGCGATCTCGAACTCGCCTCGCGCCTCTCATTTTTCCTTTGGAGCAGCCTCCCCGACGACGCGCTCCTCGACGCCGCCGAGCGCGGCGATCTCCGCGAGCCCAAGATCCTCGAGCAGCAGGTCCGCCGCATGCTCGCCGACGCGCGCTCGCAGAACCTCGTAACCAACTTCGCCGCGCAGTGGCTCTACTTGCGCAAGCTCGACGAGGTCACGCCCGACCTCCGGCTCTTCGTGGATTTCGACGACAACCTCCGCCAGGCTTTCCGCCAGGAAACGGAACTGTTCTTCGAGAGCATTGTGCGCGAGGACCGCCCCGTCACCGATTTCCTCGCCGCCAACTACACGTTCCTCAACGAGCGCCTCGCGAAACACTACGGCATCCCGGACATCTACGGCAGCCGCTTCCGCCGCGTGACCCTCGAAGGCGACGCCGCCCAACAGCGCGGTGGCCTCTTGCGCCAGGGTAGCATCCTCACCGTCACCTCCTACGCCACGCGCACCTCGCCCGTGATCCGTGGGCATTGGATTCTGGCCAACCTCGCCGGCGAACCGCCGCCGCCGCCGCCGCCCAACGTCCCCGCGCTCGACAACAACACCGTCTCCGCCTCGCTCCCCATGCGCCAACGTCTCGCCGCCCACCGCGCCAATCCCGCCTGCGCGAGTTGCCACGACGTGATGGACCCCGTCGGATTTTCCCTGGAAAATTTCGACGCCGTCGGCCGCTGGCACACCACCGAGCAGGGCAAACCCGTGGACGCCTCCGGCGGACTCTCGGACGGCAGCACCTTTACCGGCGTGGCCGCGCTCGAGCGTGGCCTGCTCGCGCGGCCTGAACTCTTCGCCGGCACGCTGGCGGAAAAACTTCTCACCTTTGCCCTCGGGCGCGGGATGGAATCCTACGATGCGCCCGCCATCCGCCAGATCGTCCGCCGCGCCCAGGCCGACGACTACCGTTTCTCCGCGCTCATTCTCGGTCTCGTCAACAGCACTCCGTTTCAAATGAGGAAAACCCCATGATGACATTCACCACGAAAAAAGCCCTCCCGCGTCGCACCTTCCTCCGTGGCATGGGTGCCACGCTCGCCCTCCCGCTCCTCGACGCGATGATCCCCGCGGCCACCGCGATGACGGCGACGCCGGCGAATCCCGTGCGCCGCCTCGGTTTCGTTTTCATGCCGATGGGCTGCGACATCACCCGCTGGACGCCCGCCGGAGCCGGCGGAAAACTCGGTGAGCTGTCGCCCATCCTCAGCTCGCTCGGTCCGGTGAAAGAACACGTGACGGCGATCACGAATCTCGAACTGCGCAATGCCTACCCCGGCTCGCACGCCACCTCCAACGCCGCATTCCTCAGCGCAGCCAAGGCGAAACACACCGAGAGCTCCGACTACTATCTGGGCACGACCGTCGATCAGATCGCCGCGCAACAAATCGGCCGCGAGACCCAGCTCCCGTCCCTCGAACTCTCGATGGACATGCTCCAGACCACCGGCCAGTGCGACAACGGTTACGCCTGCGTTTACCAAAATAATCTCTCGTGGTCCTCACCGACCACGCCACTCCCGTCCGAAGCGCATCCGCGCATCGTGTTCGAGCGCCTCTTCGGCGAAGGCGGCAGTCTCGCCGAGCGCCGCGCCGCATTGCGCCAGCGCGCCAGCCTGCTCGACTGGGTCACCGAAGATATTGCCAGTCTCCGTCGCAATCTGGGTGCAGCCGACCGCGCAAAAGTTTCCGAATACCTCGACACGGTGCGCGAGGTGGAGCGCCGTATCCAGAAAGCCGAGGCAGACACGACCAACACCGCGCTGCCCGATCTTGACCGGCCGCTCGGGGTGCCCGCTGCTTACGCCGACCACGCGCGCCTGATGTTTGATCTCCAGGTGCTCGCGATGCAGGGCGACATCACCCGCGTCACCACGTTTCAGCTCGCGCGCGAAACCAGCAACCGCACCTACGTGGCCGAGACCGGCGTCGCCGACCCGCACCACCCGCTCTCGCACCACGGCAACGATCCGGAAAAGATCGCGCGCATGGCCAAGATCAACGCGTTTCACGTTTCCCTCTTCGCCTACTTCCTCGAGCGCCTGAAGGCCACGCCCGAGGGCAACGGCACGCTCCTCGACCACTCGCTGCTCCTGTATGGCAGTGGCATCGGCAACCCCAACATCCATGACCACACCAATCTGCCCATCCTGGTCGCCGGCGGCGCCGCCGGGGGCATGAAAGGTGGCCGCGACATCCGCTACGCCCGGCCGACCCCGCTCGCCAATCTCCACCTCACGCTCCTCGACAAAGTCGGTGTGCGTCTGGATCGCTTCGGCGACAGCGATGGCAAGATGGATGACCTCTTCGCGCCGCTCACCGTCTAAAAAATCCGGATGAATCCAAGGGACGCAGCGGCAACGTGCAGGATAAAACAGCGGCACTTCTCCGTGTCACCGTATCGCTGCGATGCACTCCGGCTCGTTCTGCTTCTGGCGTGTTTCCGCGTTGCTTTTGGCGCGGTCGCGCTGGCCGCCACCCCTTCTCCCGACGGCACCACCGCTCTGCAAGCAGCCGTTTACCGCGATGACCTCCCTCTCACGCGCCGCCTCCTCGCCGCCGACCCCGCCGCCGCCAACGTGACCAACCGCTACGGTGTGACTCCGCTCTCGCTCGCGTGCGCCAACGGCAACCTGGCGATCATCGAACTCCTCCTCGCCGCCGGCGCCGACGCCAACGCGCCGATCCACGGCGGTGAGACGCCCCTCATGACCGCCGCACGCACGGGGAAAATTGCTCCCGTCAAAGCGCTCCTCGCCCGCGGGGCAGCGGTAAATGCCAAACTCCCGGGAGGCCAGACCGCCCTCATGTGGGCCGCCGCCGAGGGCCATACCGTCGTCGTCGAAACGTTGCTCGCGGCGGGGGCCGACGTGGGCGCGTCGGTTGATACCGGACTCAACGCGATGCTCTTCGCCGTCCGCGCGGGTCACATCGAGGTCGTGCGCATGCTCCTCACAGCCGGCGTGGACATCAACGCCGTCACCGCGCCCACCAAGACGGGCAACAAGCTCCCGAAAAAGGGGAACAGCGCCCTCACTCTGGCGGTGGAGAACGGGCACTTTGAAGTCGCTTTGCTCCTGCTTGACCTCGGTGCGAACCCCAACGACCTCCGCTGCGGCTATGCCCCGCTCCATATCCTCGCGTGGATTCGCAAGCCCGACATCGGTGAAGACGAGGGAGATCCCATTCCCGAAGACCACGGCAACGTGACGAGCGAGCAATTCATCCGCCACCTCGTGGCCAAGGGTGCGGATGTGAATCTGCGCCTCGCCGGCGGACCTTCCGGCGGCGGCCGCATCAACCGCAAGGGGTGCACGCCCTTCATGCTCGCGGCCGACACCGCCGACACCGCGTTCATGAAACTGCTCGTCGAACTCGGGGCCGATCCGAAGATCACGAACGTGGATGGCTGCACGCCGCTGATGGCTGCCGCGGGTCTCGGCACGCGCTCCGCCGAGGAGGAAGCCGGCACCGACGACGAGGCGGTCGAAGCCTGCGACTATCTCTTGGGTCTCGGTGCCGACATCAATGCCGTCTCGAACAACGGTGACACGGCGATGCATGGCGCGGGCTTCGCGAACTTTCCCAAGGTCGTGAAGTTTCTCGATGCGAAAGGCGCGAAGATCGAAATCTGGAACCAGAAGAACAAGCGGGGCTGGACGCCCCTGATGGTGGCGGAAGGTCACCGCTACGGGAATTTCAAGCCGTCGTTCGAGACCATCGCAGCTTTTCACGAAGTGATGCGCGGCCACGGCGTGACGCCGCCCGAGGCGACGCCGCTGGTGCCGGAGATCGGTTACAAGCAGCCCTGAGCCGACCTGCTTATTTTTAGGGCGTGCAGCAGACTGTTTTGAAGCAGCCGGAGACGGCGGATTTTAGCGCCACCGCGGTGGCGACGCGGGTGGTGTCGAAGCGGGACTGGCATTCTGCGCAATGAAGGGCTAGGAGGAGAACTGGGCAGTCGGGCGAGATCGGAAGAGACGCGATCACTTGCCGCTGAGTTTTTTGAGAATACTGCGGGCCAGCATTTCGTTAATCTCGGTGTGCCGGGGAATCGGCTGCGACACTTTGGACACCGGATTCTGAAACCAATCGTGCTTACCCCCGTGCCTGATGAAAACTGCGCCCTGTTCCTCAATTTTACGGATGAGGTCGCGTCGCTTCATGCCAGCTCGAGCTCGGCGTGACGGCGGACGTTGGGGATCACGCCCGAGGTAAGATCGCGGTGCAGATCGGCAAGGTGCTCCTTCAGGTCGTCGAAGCTGGTGCCCTGCGTAAGATAATCCGGGAACTCGTCGAGGTGACCGATCCAGTCGGCGCCGTCCTGCCAATAGGTGAATCCGGTGGCTTTCATGAGACCGAAAGTAGAACGGAGTATAGTTGGGTCAAGTGGAGGCTCTGACTTGGGGCTGGAGGGAGTCCGATTCTAAAGGCCGCGCGCGGGCGCGCAGCCCACCTCGGAGGCCGGCAAGATGCCGGCGCTACTTTTCAATTTAGAAACATCGCTTCGTTGCTCTGGAAGAGGGCGTGGGCGAGTTTGGTCCAAGCGTCCACGGGGGCTCGGGATTCGTTCATCGCGAAGCCGCCTGGGGGGCGGTTGTCCATGCCGCCTTTGTTTTTGGCCATGGCGGCGACGCGTTCGGCGACGCGTTGTTTGCGCTTCGTGTCCTGGGCGCTGGTGACTGCGGCGGGGGCGGGCACTTCGAGGGCGAGGCCGGCGGGATTGGCCTTCACGTAGCGGACGCCGAGGGAAACTTCCTGTTCGGAGGGCGGGCGTTGGTAGATGGCGAGGTAGAGCGAGGCGACGCGTTCTTGGTCGCTCTTGAGGTCGGCGAATTCGGGGCGGTGGGTGAGCTTGCGCGCGGTTTCGACGACGAGCGGGCTGTTCATGAGGAAGAGCGCCTGCGCGGGGACGATGGTCTCGTAGCGGCGACCGGAGGGAACGTCGGGGTTGGGGAAATCGAACTGGGTGAGAAGTTCGGGCGGGTTGCGGCGGTCGATGTAGGTGTAAACGGCGCGGCGCGTAGCGAACTCTTCGGTGCCCATGGGGACGGATTTTCCGCCGAGCTTGGGCTCGAGGGTGCCGGCGATGGCGAGGAGCGAGTCGTGGAGTTGTTCGAAATCGAGGCGGCGGAGGTTGGCGCGCCAGAGGTATTGATTATGCGGGTCCTGCTCGGCGTATTTCGCGTTGTTGGTGGAGCTCTGCTGGTAGGTCGCGCTGAGGACGATGAGGCGGTGGAGATTTTTGACGGACCAACCGCCCTCGACGAAGCGGTTCGCGAGGTAGTCGAGGAGTTCGGGATGTGAGGGCGGAGAGGACATGTTGCCGAGGTCATCGGGCGTGGCGACGAAGCCGGAGCCGAAGTGTTGCTGCCAAACGCGATTGACCATCACGCGGGCGGTCATGGGATTTTTCGGATCGGCGATGGCGAGGGCGAGTTGGAGGCGGCCGCTGCCCTCGTGCCACTCGGGGCGGTTCTTGGGATCGGGCGAGAGGATTTCGAGGAAGCGGCGCGGGACGACGGGGCCTTTGTTCTGCGCTTCGCCGCGGACGAGGACGTTGTAGTCGCGGGAGCGGGGCACGTCGGTGACGACGTTAGCGCGGGCGGGGGCGCCGGGGTGGGAGGAATCGAGGTCGCCGATGTCGCGCTGAACCTTGGTCTCGGCGCGGACGAGTTCCTTGCGCTTCTCGGGATCCTTCGAGCGATTTTTGCGGAATTCCTTGTAGTCGGCTTCGACGGCGTCGGCCTGCTTTTTCAAGTCGTCGGACTTCGTGAGGTAGTCGAGAAGGTCGGGCGTCTTCGGAATTTTCGCGAAGAGGGTGGGCTGCTCGCGGGCGAACTTGGGCTCGGTGACGTTGGCGAAGACGCCGTAGAGAGAATAATAATCCTTGGTGGGAATCGGGTCGAACTTGTGGTCGTGACAACGGGCGCAGGAGACGGTGAGGCCGAGGAACGCCTTCGAAGTGACGTCGATGCGGTCGTTGATGATGTCGTGGGCGTTGCCGTCGAATTTATTGCCGAGAGTGAGGAAGCCGAGGGCGGCGAGGGCGCGCTGGTCTTGGGGGATTTCGGCGGCGGAGTTTTTCGATTTCGCCTTTTTGTAATTCTCGGCGAGAAGGCGGTCGGCGGCGAGTTGTTCGACGATGAACTGGTTGTAGGGTTTGTCGCGGTTGAAGGCGTCGATCACGTAGTCGCGATAGGTCCAGGCGTTGGCGTAGCGAAGATCTTCGCGGCCTTTGGCGTCGCCCTTGGTGTCGGAGTAGCGGGTGACATCGAGCCAGTAGCGGCCCCAGCGTTCGCCGTAGGCGGGCGAGGCGAGGAGGC
>JANXLP010000063.1 GCA_025355125.1 Opitutaceae bacterium
GGTGATCCGCCGGCACCCAGTCACGCAGGTCGGGCGGCAACAGCAGCGGGGTGTCTCGGTCAATAGTCACGTATCGGGCCATATCTAATTACATAGCAATTACTAGGCCAAGTATCAGCCTAAGTCCGACAGCCTGCTAGCGCATCGCGCGACGCGTTGAACGGCCGGCACGCACAGAACCAAAACGAATTCGGCCCTAACCCTTGCGCTGAATCGCTCCACGCACCTCACCCCCCACCCGCCATCCCCAGCAGTTTTTTCCTCAGGCCGGGCAGACGCCCCTGACTCGCCCGGTCAGCCGGCAAGTGCCCCGGCAATGCTTCCATAAAGTCCGCCGAGCCCACCAGCTCAGCCATCACTTGCCTCACATAAGTTCTCAACCCGACTTCGGCCCCAGCCAACTCGGCCTCGATGTGCTCACGTCCGTCTGTCACAGTGAGCAGGTCCTCAAGATCGTGACTCGCGTAGTAATCACCGTCGCCGCGATCAAGAAAGGCCACGTATTTGGTCGCGATAAAGCCTACCGGCGACACCACCCTTAGCTCCCCACCCGGCACCACCCGCCGCGTCACCGAGGCCAACGCCTCCCGAAACCATGCCGTGTTCAGTCCGAGAAAATCTCCGCCCACCGGCATGATATCTACCGTCAGTCCACCGAGGACCCACCGGCAACGCGGCGCACCCGACCGCATGTCGTGATCAAACTTCAATACCCGCAGTTTCCGTTCGACCGCAGCATAGCGCGCCCGCGAAACCACCTCGATCATAAGCGTTCAACTTGGACGTGACGACAGGGGGTTCAAAAACTTGTAGAGTGAGGGGATGAAAGAATCCAAGGCCGGGGGATCGGAGATGAAAGGGAAGCGCGGAAGGCAGCGGACGCGAAGTGAGCGGGAGCAAATGGTCGAAGCATATTATGCGAGCGGACAGACGCAGGCCGTGTTCGCGCACGAGCGCGGAATCAAGCTGACCACGCTGCGGACGTGGATTTACCGGCGGCGGGCGGAGGACAGCGCCGGGCCGGGGCGGATCGAGCCGGTGCGCATCGTGGGGGACGGTTTTTCCGGCGGGACGATGGCGCGTTCGGCGATCACGGTGCGTTGGCCGCAGGGAATCGAGTTGGCGGTCGAGTTGGACGCTGCGGGGGTGGAGCGGTGGGTGCGCGAACTCTTGGCGCCATGTTTGCGATAGGAGCGGCGACCCGGATTTTTGTGGCGACGGGCGCCACCGATCTGCGGAAGGGCAGCAACGGCTTGTTTGCCTTGGTCCGGGCGCAGTGGGAGCGCGATGCCCTGGGTGGCGACCTGTATTTGTTCTGCAACCGGCGGCGCGATGCGTTGAAGATTTTTTTCTGGAGTGAAGGCGCGATGTGGGTCTGTGCCGCGCGATTGGAGCGGGGCACCTACCGCTGGCCGGCGGCGGGAGTGTCGGCGGTGACGATGACGGCCACCGAACTGCACCTGCTGCTCAGCGGGATCGATCTGGCGGGTTCGCGGCAGCGGGCGCGGTGGAAAATAAAAGAGGAATAAATCGTTCATAGACAACGATTTTTATTGATATAATACATTATTATAGAACAAGATAGCTTTATAAAAATGCCCGCCAAAATCAACCCGACCGGCGCGGAAAAACTGCTCACCCAAGTGGCTGAGCAGCAGGTGCAGATCCGTTGGCTGGAGTTGCGGGTGAAGGATCTGGAGACCCAGCTCTTTGGTCGCAAATCGGAGCAGCGGCGCGGCGGCGAGGACAACAACCTGGTGTGGGCGGAACTGCTCGGGGCCGCGCAGGCCCTGGCCCCCACGCCGCCGCCAGCGCCGGCGTATCAACGCTCGCGCCAAAAGAGTGCGATCCCGATGGGCCCGAAGCCGCTCGATCCGGCGCTGCCCCGGGAAGTCATCAAGCTCGCGGACCCGGTCCTGAAGGAACTGTTTTGCCCGGTGACCAAACGGCCGATGCAGCCCGCCTTCGTCGAAACGCTCGAAGTGCTGGCCCGCCGGCCGGCCGTGTATTACGTGCAGCATTACGAACGCAACGTCTTCACCAGTCCGGCGAAGACCGCGCCGGTCTACACGGCGTGGCCGGCGGACGTGCTGCCGCGGGCGCGGGTGCATGCGAGTATCGTTGCGCACATCGCGGCGGCCCACTTTTGCGAGCACACCCCTTACTATCGGTTGGAAAAACACCTCGCACGGATCGGCGTCGATCTGCCCCGGGTTTGCCAGGTCTCGCTGATGGCGCAGCTCGACGAGCGGATGCAGCCCTTGGTCGCGGCCATCCGCGCGCAGGTCTGGGCGAGCGGTTACATCCACCTGGATGCGACGCCCATCGACCTGTGCGATCCCGGCCGCCCCGGCGCCGCCCGCGAGTCGACGCTCTGGGCCTACCGCGCGACGGCCGGGCCGGTCTGGTTCGATTTTCAACTCAACAAGTCGCCCAAGCGGCCCGCCCAACTCTTGGAAAACTACCGGGGGTTGTTGCAGACCGACGGGGCCGCCGCCTTGGATGCCATCGGGCAGGACGATGGCCGGGTGACGCATTTGGGCTGTTGGAGCCACGCGCGCCGATATTTTGTAAAAGCCGTCGACGCCGGCGAGCGCGACGCTGCGCCTTATCTGCGCGCCATCGATCAGCTCTTCCGGCTGGAGCGACTGGCGCGGCGTTTCCAACTGACTCCGGAAAACCGCGCGCGTTTGCGCCGCAGCCACAGTCAACCGACCGCCGACGCGCTCTTCGCCGCCGCCTTGACGGCCGCCCCCTTGGCGCCACCGAAAACCCGCCTCGGCCAAGCCCTCGGTTACCTGCTCGGGCAAAAACCTTCGCTGCTGCGCTGCCTGAGCGAAACCTCGGCGCGGATCGAAAATAATCTGGTCGAGCAAGCGATCCGACCGCTCAAGATCGGGGCCAAGAACTGGCTGCAGATCGGCCATCCCAACGCCGGGCCGCGCCTGGCCAATCTCTTCACCCTCGTGGAAAACTGCCGCCTCGCCGGTCTCGATCCCGAGGCTTACCTCGTCGACATCATCGCCCGCCTGCCCGATCACCCGATGAAACGCATCGCCGAGCTCCTGCCCCACGCTTGGAAGCACGCGCGTGCACTCGCCGCTGCCGCCGCCGCCGCTGCTGCTGCCGCTACTGCGAGCGCGAACGCCACCGCGAACGTTCCGATCCCCGCCGTCGCTGTCTGATTCCATTCGCCAAGTTTAGCTGTTCTCTCCCGCCGCGTCCCCCTGTCAGAGTTGAACGCTTACGCCGCGCACGCAGCGCTGCTTGAGGGCGAAGTCGATGATTTCGCCGATCTCGTCGTCGTTGAGGCCCTTTTTGAGGGTGACGACGAGGGTGGTGGAAAGGTTGAGCTCGTTGAGGCGGTCGAGGGCGCGGCGGCGGATGTCGCGGAGATCGGCGCCGCGGAGTTCGTGCAGCGGTGCGGCGCGTAGGGAGTCGAACTGGAGGTAGAGTTCGAAGCCAGGTTGGTAGGTGGCGAGGCGGGCGGCGAACGCGGCATCTTGGGCGATGCGGATGCCATTGGTGTTCACCATGAGGTGCTTGATCGGGCGGCGTTTGGCGGCGTCGAGGATTTCGAAGAACTGCGGGTGGATGGTGGGCTCGCCGCCGCTGATCTGGACGATGTCGGGCTCGGCTTCGTTGCGGACGACGGCGTCGAGCATGAGCTCGACGTGATCGAGGGAGCGGTGCGTCTGACGGTGCGGCGAGGACTCGGCGTAGCAGATCGGGCACTGGAGATTACACTGGTCGGTGATCTCGACGAGGGTGAGGCAGGAGTGCTGCTCGTGGTCGGGGCAGAGGCCGCAATCGTAGGGGCAGCCGAAGCGCGTGGGGGTGTTGAAGTGCGCGGGCATCTGGCCGGGCTTCAAGGTGGCGCGGCTGAGTTTGTAGTAGGGGATGTCGGTGGAGATGAGAACGCGCTCGGGGCCGCGGTCGGGGCAGTTTTTGTGGAGGAAGACCTTGTCGTCCTGATAGACGACCTTGGCCTCGACCTTGCGGAGGCATTTCGAGCAGAGGCTGTTGGTGAGTTCGGCGAAGAGGTAGGAGCGGTCCATGGGATTGGATTTTAGATTTTTGATTGCCGATTTTCGATTGGGTCGGAGGCGGAGGTGGGGAGGCGGCGGAGGGTGAAGAGAGCGAGGGCGGCGCCGAGGAGGCTGGCGAACTGGATGGCGCTGAGGGCGAGGAACGGGGTTTCGCGGGGTTTTTGGAATTCGATGGCGAAGCGGAAAAGGAAATAGCCGGCGAAGTAGAGGCGGAAGCGGGCGCCGGTGGGGAGGGCGCGGCGGCGGGTGGCGAGGGTGATCGCGGTCGCGATCGTGAGGACGAAGAGGGATTCGTAGAGCTGGGTGGGATGGCGCCGGAGGCCGTCGCCGAAATCGACGCCCCACGGGAGCGTAGTCACGATGCCGTAGGTGCGGTCGGAGAGACCGGTGAGGAAGCAACCGACGCGGCCGATGGCGGTGCCGAGGGCGAGGGGCCAGATGAAAAGGTCGCCGGTGGAGCGGACGACGCGGGTGAATTTTTTGGCGAGTTCGACGCCAGCCCAGCCGCCGAGCAGGCCACCGACAATGGTCTTGCCGCCGAGGAGTGCGGCGGGGTCATTCGCGGCGAGGGTGAGGTAGTGCTGCGGGGATTCGGCCCAAGCGAGGAGCTTGGAGCCGGCCCACGCGCCGAAGGCGGCGCCGACGAGGAGCCAGAGGTTGGTTTCGAGCGGGAGAGGCGCCTCTGAGGTGCGGTGGCGCAGGGCGAAATAGATGCGGGCGCCGACGAAGTAGCCGAGGGATTCGAGGACGAGGTGCGGGTGTAACCGCAGGCCGAACAGATCGAGGTAGAAGGGAAACGTCATCGCGGGCGGGCGGGAACGGACCGAGCACAACGCGCGAAAAGGCTGGCGCAAGCGTGGTTATGGCGAAGGCCGCGACGGTTGACGTGGCAATGGTTGCGAGTGCGGGAATGCGAAAAAATGCGGTCGGTTCGTGAGCGAGAGTTTGTCACCTATTAAGTGACAAATAGCTTTTGAGCTCTGTTGATATCGAACGTTCAGTTTGTCACTTAATAGGTGACAAATTGCGGGAGGATGGCGGTTGGGGGTCCGCGAAAAAGTGTCACGTATTACGTGACACTTGGCGGAGGGGCGGGGGCGTTGAGGCACGGCGGATTTTTTGGGGAACTGCGGCGGGACGCCGCAGCCACTTCGGAGAGGGAGCGCGGAAGAATATTTTCGCCAGGTGCGCCTTTTTGGGGCCTCTCGGCGTAGTTATGGGCATGTTGCGTCTTTTTCTCCTGCTACTCGCGGCGGTGTTCGCCGCGCTGGGTGCGCTCACGGTTTTTCGTTCGCCGGATTGGTCGAACTGGAAGTTGGCACTGCTCGCCGGCGAGTTTGGGCATTGGCTGGCGGTCGCGGCGCTCGCGCTGGCGATCACGGCGTGGGGTCTGCGGGCGGGACACGGCGCGACGGCGGGAGCGACGGTGGTGGTGAGCGTGGTCGCGGCGGGGCTGCTGTTAAAACCGACGGTGGAGGCGAGGCGGATCGCCGCGACGTTGCCCGCAGAACTCGTGAAGGCGTTTGGTGGCGTGGCGCCGGCGCGCGCGGCGTTTGCGGTGGGGAATTATTTTAGCGCGGCGCCGAAACCGGTGGCGGTGGAGACGCGGGAATTTGCGCCGGGGCTGAAGTTGGATTTCTACCGTGCGGTGAACCGGGTGGCGGCGCCTTGCGTGATCGTGATTCACGGCGGCGGTTGGGACAGCGGGGATCGCGAGCAACTGCCGGCGTTCAACTATTGGCTCGCGCGGTTGGGATATGGGGTGGCGGCGATTGATTATCGGCTCGCGCCGAAATCTACCTGGCCAGCGCAGCGTGACGACACGCTCGCAGCGATGGCGTATGTGAAGGCGCACGCGGCGGAGTTGGGCGTGGATGCGAGGCGGTTGGTGTTGCTTGGGCGCAGTGCGGGCGGGCAGATCGCCTCGGCGGTGGCTTACGAATCGGATGATCCGGCGATCCGCGGGTTGGTATCGTTTTACGCTCCGCACGACATGTTTTTTGCCTACACCTATGCGCGGGAGGACGACATTTTGAAATCGCCGGTGCTGATGCGCCAATACCTCGGCGGTCCGCCGGCGGCGGCGAAGGCGAACTACGAGAGTGCGAGCGGGCACCAGCACGCGCGGCGCGGTTCACCGCCGACGCTGCTGATGCACGGGACGATCGACACGCTGGTGTGGTATCGGCACAGCGTGCGGCTCGACGGCAAACTCACGGGGGCGCAGGTGCCGCACGCGTATGTGGCGCTGCCGTGGGCGACGCACGCGTTTGAATTCAATCTCGCGGGACCGAGCGCGCAGCTGGCGACTTATGCGCTCGAGCATTTTCTGGCGGCGGTGACGAAGTGACGGGTGGGAGCAGCCGGGCGCGCGAGAACACGCGACGGGCCGCGCGATTTGGCTGGGCAAGGCGGGTGGGTTTTGGGATTCATCACCCCTAGCGCGTTAAGCTAAAAAAATTTATGGCACTCTGGGAATACAAGATGATCACGAGCGGCCGGGGCGGATTCGCCTCGCCGGCGCTCATGGAGAAATTTCTGAACGACCTCGGCAAAGAAGATTGGGAGATCGTTTCGTTTCAAATTCAGCCGGATAACATCCTGGCTTTTAACGGACTCGCGCGGCGCACGACGCAACGAGACTGGACGCTCGAAGACGCGGTCGCCGCGACGGCCAAGACCGAGGCGGACAAGCTGCGTGCGGAGTTCGAAAACAAATTCAAGAGCGCGACGAGCGCGGCGCCCACGGGCGGTGAAGAGAAGATCGACCCGTTGGCCGACAAGGCCGCGCCGGAAGATGGTTTCCGCAAGCCGCGCGACACCGAGCGCGATCATGATCCCGACGCGCACGACGAGGAGCAGCCGAAGGACGAGTGGGACAAGCTGGGCGAAGAGGATGAGCTGCCGTCGTTCTTCGACGCGATGAAGCCGCACATGCGCCGCAATCAACGCGGCCCGGGCATGTCGGTCGGCGTGGATTTCCTGGCGAAGAAGTGGGACTTCAGCGACGCCGACGTGATCGGCGCGCTCAAGGAATGCGGTTTTGTCGTTCCCGACGACGAGGATGCCGCGCCTGCCTACGTCGAATACGACGGCGATGTTTACTGGGTGAATATCAACCGCCGGGGCGAACTCTGGATCAACACGAAGGAGAAGCCGCGTCCGGTGTTCCGCATGGTGAAGGCCACGCCGTTTGCCGCGCCCGAGGGCGAGGCGCCCGCACCGGCGCCGCAGCCGCGGATGCAACCGCAGCAGCAAGCCCAGCCGCCGGCGGAGCTGAGCGACGCACCCGCGTCCACGCGCCGGGCGGATGCGCCGATGTTTGTGCCTAAGCCGCGTGAGGCGGCAAAACCCGATGCGAACCCCGAGGCGGGCGAGCCCGTGGTCGCGGCGCAGACTCAAGCCGCGCCGGCTACCGCGGGTGTGCCACCCGTGCAGGGGCCGGAATTGCTCGACCGCGTGCGTCCGCTGATGCGGCGCAACCGACGCGGGCCGGGCGGCTCGGGCAGCATGACGTTTTTGGCGCGCGGGCTGCGCTGCGGCGAACCGGCGCTCATGGCGGAATTCGCGGCGCTGGGCATCGTGCTGCCGCCGGCACCGACGGATCAGCCGATCTACATCGAGATCGGTGAGCACGTGTGGTGGTTGAACCAGGATGCGCGCGGCGGCGTGTGGATCAATGGTCGCGAGAAATTTGATGAGAAGGGGCAGCCGATCCCGTTACCGACGGCACAGGAATCGGCGGCGTCCGGGTCGGCATCGGCGACGACGTCTGAGCCTGCGATGGCGACTCCCACCACGTCCGAGTTTGTCGCGCCGGTTGCGGCCATTCCGCCACCGCCCGCGCCGGCCAATGTGCTGAGCGGAGTCCGGCTCCTCTTGAAGGAAACGAAGACCGGCGGCTTTGCCGGCAAACTCGACCGCGTGGCGGAGGATCTCGCGAAGTCGCCGGATGATCTGCTCGGTTCCTTGCTCAACGCCGGCCTCAAGGTGCCGGAGAAGGCGCGGGAAAAACCGGTGTTCGTCGAGCACGCCGGGGAAATCTTCTGGCTCAACAAAAACGCCAAAGACGAACTCTGGGTGAACGCGAAGGCGTCGAAGTTCGCGGGGGGCGAAGGCGAAGAAGCTGAAGGAGCCGACGGCGATAAAAAGGGCGGACGGCGCCCGCGGCCGACGAAGAAGAAGGCGGAGTGATTTTGATGAGGCGTGGGCGAGTCCCGGACTGGCCCACGCCTTTTTTGTGTCCGGACGGCCCGTGCAAAATTTTGCACGAAACGTTTGGCACCGCACGCCGTCTGCTCACGGTGTTGTCATGCTGACGGTTTCCAATCTCACCAAATCGTTCACTGCGCCGGAAGGCGGGCGGGTGGAGATTGTGCGCGTGCCGCAGTTCGCGCTGGCGGCGGGCGAGCAACGGGCGCTGCGCGGCGAGAGCGGCTCGGGCAAGACGACGTTTCTGCATCTCATCGCGGGAATCCTCGCGGCGGATGGCGGGCGGGCGGAGATCGACGGCGTCGATATGGTGGCGCTGCCGGAGGCGAAGCGCGACCGGCTGCGCGCGGACAAGCTCGGCTACATTTTTCAGACGTTTAATCTGCTCCAAGGCTACACCGTGTTGGAAAACGTGCTGCTCGGGATGAGCTTTGGGCCGCGCGGCGTGGATCGCGCGCACGCGGTCGAAGTGCTGGGGCGCGTCGGCCTCTCGCACCGGCTCGGGCATTTCCCGCGACAACTTTCCACGGGACAACAGCAACGCGTGGCGGTGGCGCGCGCGCTGGCGAACCGGCCGAAGCTGGTGTTGGCCGACGAGCCCACGGGCAATCTTGATCGCGTGAGCTCGAAGGATGCGTTGGCGCTGATCCGCGAGGTGTGCCGGGAAAACGGCGCGGCACTGCTGGTGGTGAGCCACGACGACGGCGTGCTCGCGCAGTTCGAAGGCATGCAAGATTTCTCGGTGTTGAATGAGGCGGTGGCCAAAAAATCATGACGCTTCCGCTCATCATCTATCGTTCGCTACGGCAGCACGCGCTCTCGACGATCATCACCGCGGGCAGCATCGCGCTCGCGTGTGGGTTGCTCATGACGGTGTGGAAGGTGAAGACGCAGGCGCAGGCGGCGTTTGTGTCCACGTCCACGACGTTCGACGCGGTGCTCGGTGCGCGGAGCTCGAAGCTGCAATTGGTGCTCAATGCGATTTTCCATCTGGAGGCATCGCCGGGAAATCTCGCCTGGGCGGACTACGAAACGATCCGGAAACATCCGGCGGTGAAAACGGCGATTCCGATCGCGGTGGGTGACAATCTCCGTGGTTACCGGATCGTGGGCACGATTCCCGAGCTGTTTTCCGATGTGGAGTATGCGGAGGGAAAAAAATACGCAGTGGAAGCGGGCGGGAAGATTTTCGCCCCCGGCGAACGCGAGGCGGTGGTGGGAAGTTTTGCGGCGGAGCGGCTGGGGCTGAAGGTGGGCGACACGTTTAATCCGTTTCACGGGCTCGCGTTCGACGAAAAGAACCAGCACGCGGAAGTTTTTAAGGTGTCGGGCGTGCTCACGCCGACGAATACGCCGGCGGACAAGGTGGTGTGGATTCCGATCAAGGGCGTGCAGACGATGAGCGGGCATGATCCGCGCGCGGCGACCGATGTGAGCGCGGTGCTGATCCAACTGCGGGCGGCGACGGCGGGCTTCATGCTCGATATGATGATCAACAAACAGGGCAACCGCATGACCCTCGCCTACCCCGTGGGCGCGATCATGACGGAACTTTTTGGGAAAATTTCGTGGTTCGACCGCGTGCTCGCGCTCGTGGCTTATCTCGTGGCGCTCGTCGCGGCGGGCTCGGTGCTCGCGAGCATTTACAATTCCATGAGCGCACGGCAGCGCGACCTCGCGATCCTGCGTGCGCTGGGTGCGCGGCGGCGGACGATCTTCGGCGCGGTGGTGGCGGAGGCGGCGAGCATCGGGCTACTTGGGGCGGTCGCGGGCTTTGTGGTGTATTTCGCGCTGCTGGCGGGCATCGCGAGTGTAATCCGCGTGCAGACGGGCGTGGTGCTGGACATCACGGCGACCCATGCGGTGCTCTGGATATGTCCGCTGGCGATGATCGCACTTTGCGCGCTCGGCGGCGCGGTGCCGGCGTTGAAGGCGTATCGGACGCCGGTGGCGGAGACGCTGGCGCCGGTGTCGTGAGGTGAGCGGGTGAAACCTCCGCGCTGGGCGCGGGGGCTGAAAGATCACGCGATCATGGCTGGCGCGGTGCGTTAATATTCCGCACATTTTCTAGGACGCCATTTCCGCCAGCTCGTTGAAGCAGGCTGAAAATAAAAGCACCCTCGCTTTCGCCTAAACGTCTGTTCTTCGAATCCCCCACTATGAAAACTCCCCACCTCAGTCTCATCGCGGCCGGCCTCATCGCCGTCCTTGCCGGTTGCGGCACCACCAATACGCTCAGCAGCCGCCTCAAGGAAAACCAGGCGGTATTCGATAAACTGAGCCCCGTTGATCAGGACGTGGTGAGGAGTGGATTCATCAAAATCGGTTATCCTCTGGAGGTCGTCTATATCGCGTTGGAAAATCCGGAGAAGAAGATCCCCGGCCCCGGCGCGAACGAAGAGACGTGGGTTTATCACAATTTCTACTCAAGCGATGGCCAGAGTAACATGTCGGGCCAAAAAGTGACGACGCGTTACAGCGGTTCGACCGGTGCAAATGGTTCTACCAAGCAACCCACAAACGGTCCCGCGCGCGGGCAGAACAATACGTTTTCCGTCGAGCCGGACTACACCGCAGACCAAATCAAAACGGACTCGCAGATAAAAGTGAATGTGAAGTTTGTGAACCGCATGGTGAGCTCCATCGATATCATCCGGCCCAACTGAGGCTGAAAATCGTTGGGTTGATCTCTGAGCCCTGATGCGCATCAGGGCTTTTTAGTGCCGGACGTCCGCGCGATACGCGGATCATCTTTGCCCGCGGAAGCAGTCGGGGTTTCCGCCAGTCGCTCGGCTTGGGAGATGGCGGCGGCGCTCATGCGTGCTTTGAGGTGCTTCACATGATCGGCGCGGTCTTCGCGGATGAATTTTGAAGCGGGGTCACTGCCTTTGGCGTGGGCGATGGCGTCGAGGAGGAAACTCAAACCTGCGATGTCGTCGCGCGGGCTGATGCGGTCCTGGGCATAGAGCGCGCCGAGACTGTAGAGGGAAAGGAGATACCCGCGATCGGCGGCGGCCCGGTAGGCGGCGGCGGCCTTGGCGTAGTCGATGGGGACGCCGACGCCGAATTCGAAGCAGGCGCCGAGGTTGTGCATGGCGCCGACTTCGCCACGACCGGCGAGGTCGTCGAGCAGGGCGAGGGCTTGGTCGGGCCGTGGTGGCATGCCGATACCGCGCGCGAGCATCTCGGCGAGGCGGAAACCGGCGTCGAGGTTGCCGAGGCGGAATTGCTCGTCGTAGATCCGCGCGGCGATGGCGGGATTGCCGGTGCGGATGGCTTCGTCGGCTGCGGTTAATTCGAACGGACCGATCTCGCCGCGTGCGTTCAGGTAAACGGCGGGCAGGTAGTCGCCGGCGAATTCCTTGCGCCAGAAATTTCCGGTGCGGCGGTAGGTCTCGGGATTCGTGAACGTGAGCCGATAGCCGCGCATCCGCACGACGGTGGGCGGACGATCGGGAAAGGGGTCGCGGCGGAAGAGAGCCATGACCTCGGGAGTGCGCGCGAGCAGGTGGGAGGCGACGACGGGCACGAGCGGAGATTTGCGGCCCTTGAGGACGATGAGCTGGAGCGTGGCTTCGAAGCGGAGAAAACGCGGCGCAATGAACGGCGCGATCTCGTCGGGGTGCTGGGGTAGGTGGCGATATTCGAAGGCGCGCCACGTGCGGCCGGCGTCGTTGGAGCCCTCGAACTCGACTTGGTAGCGCACGGGATCGAAGGCGGCGTAAAGGGAGAATTCATTGACGCTGCGAAAGCCCGAGATGGCGTTGACGGCTTTCGAAATTACCGAGGGGAAGGCGCTGGGTTGAAGCCCGCAGGCTTTGGCGAGAAAAACCAAACCGAAGGCGAAGTGCAGCCAGAGTGCGCCGTGCAAGGCGTAGCGCCGCCACGGGGCGAGCGTGCGCGGCGCGTGCGCAGGCGAGGCCGTGAAGAGTGCGCCGAGTCGTGGCAGTCGCAGGCGGGCGGCGGCGGAAGCGAACATTTGATCGTCAAGGAGAAGGAGACCGAGACCGATCGAGGCGGTGTTGAGCCAGCCGAAGTTGCTCGTGAGCTGGATGCCGACTTGCAGGAGCGTCCACGTGACGAAAGCGAACCAGCGGCCCCGGCGCCCACCGAAGAGCGCGAGCAGCGGCGCGGCGAGCTCGGCGGCGAAGGTGAGGGCGATTTCGAACAGGTGGTAGGCGTGGGGCAGGTGATGATCCCAGTAGCCGAGGATCGTGGGGAATGGGCTGGTCTCATACATCACCTCCATGGCGGTGAAATCGCGCCAGTGCGGATCGCCCGCGACGAGTTTCACGATGCCCGATTCAAACATCACGCGGAAGAGCAGCCAGCGCATCATAAAGAGCGCGAGGGGGCGCGGGGGAGACTGCGCGCCCAAGCCCGGGCGCAGTCCGCCGGGAGCGAAGGGAATGCAGAGCAGGGCGACCTCGAGCATGAGGTTGTCGAGTTGCGCGGGGGAAAAGACGCGCCACGTGGAGGCGAACGAAAGAAAGAGCACCCAGCACGCGGTCAGCGCGGCGCGCGGCCATAGATTCAGGACCAGCGCGACGGCGGCGAGCGCTCCGCTCCAGGCGAGAAAAGCGATCATCGCAGGCTGAGTGCTCAACCAAAACAGGGACGGCGCTTCCGTGAAGGCCTGCAGCGTCCCGGGGAGACGGGCGTGCAGTTGTTGGAAAAATTCCGGGAGCGGGACGATGCCGCGGAGGCCGAGGAGGGCCGGGCCCTCGATGATGATGCCGGAAAAAATAAAGAGATAAACGACGCCCACGGCGCGCAGCACCAGCCAGCGCGGCCAGAGATAGGTGGCGTCGCCGCTGAGCCCGGCGAATTCGCGGAAAGGCCGCAGCCACGTGGCGCGTGGTGCCGGGGTAGGTGCTGCGGCGGGCGCGGGTCGCGCCGACGCGGGTGTAGGCTGACGGGACGGAGACGCGGTGATTTTATGGAGGCGTTTGGACACGGCGCGGTGCGGGGAAAATTATTTGGCGCCGACGCGGGTGGCGATCTCAAGAGCCAGCGTTTCGCTGCGGCGGCGGGCTAGGGTGGTGCGCTCGGGCCCGAGCTGGTTTTCGAGCATCGACTGGAATTTTACGGCGTCGGCGTTGCCAGTGCGGGCAGCGAGGAGGAACCAGACGAGGGCTTCGGTCTTGTCAGCGGGCAGGCCGTCGCCGCGGGCATACATGACGCCGAGATTGATCTGGGCGAGGGCGTTGCCCTGATCCGCCGCGAGCCGGTAGAGTCGCCCGGCCTCGGTGGGATCGCGCGGCACGCCATCGCCTTTGGCGTAGGAGAGACCGAGGAAAAACTGGGCGAGCGGATGGCCCTGCGCGGCGGCGCGTTGAAACCAGCGGGCGGCCTCGGCGTGGTCCGCGGGCACGCCTTCGCCAAAGGCGTAGAGGGTGCCGAGTTTGTTTTGCGCGTTGCGATTACCGTTGAGCGCGTGGGCGCGGATGACGTCGGTTTCGGACGCGGCGGTGGCGATGACGCCGCGGGCGTCGAGATACATAAGCGGGAGATAATCGCCCTCGGATTTTTTGCGCCAGTAGTCGCCGGTCGCGCGGTGGGCGGGTAGGTCCACGAAGTTGAGCCGGTAACCGCGGATGCGGATCATGGCCGGAGCGCGCTCGGGAAAAGGATCGGCGCGAAAACGGGCGAGCACGGCGGGATTGCGGGCAAGGAGTTGGGCGGCGACGGCCGCGAAAAGTGGCGAGGGCTCGGCACCGTTGGCCTCCACCTGGAGGGTCGCCTCGAAGCGTGCATACCACGGCGCGAGGAACGGGCTGATCTGGTCGGGGCGCTGGGGCTGGTAGCGATAGTCGTAGGGTCGCCAGGTCTCGCCGCCGTCGTTGGAGCCCTCGAACTCGACGGCGAAACGATAGGGGAGGAGGTTTGCGTAGAGCGTGTAAACGTTGGCGCTGCGGAGAACGGCGACGGCTTGTAGCGGCGGGGGAAACGCGAGCGGCGTGCCGCGCACGGCATCGCGGGTCGTGTAAAAGAAAACCAACAGCGTGATGGCAAAGTGGGCGCCCAGCGCGACGCGGAGGCCTTGGAGTTTCCAGGCGGGCGCGGGCGGCGGAAGCAAAGTCGGCGGGGCGGAGATGCGCTTGAGGCCGAGGCGTCGCGCGGCGGCGGCGAGCATCTGATCGTCGAGGAGAACCAGGCCGAGGGCGATGGCGGCGGTGTTGAGCCAGCCGAAATTGTTGGTGAGCTGGATGCCGGCCTGAAAGACGGTCCACAGGCCGAAGGCGAGCCAGCGGCCGCGGCGGCCGGCGAAGACGGCGAGCAGCGGTGCGGCGAGCTCGGCGGCGAAGGTGAGGCCGATCTCGCCGATGTGGAAGGCATGCGGGAGTTGATGGAAGTAGTAGCCGAGGACCGTGGGCAGCGGCGCGGTTTCGTAGAGCACGTCCATCGCGGTGAGATCGAGCCAGCGGGGATCACCGGCGATGAGTTTGAGCAGGCCCGATTCGAACATCACGCGAAGGAGCATCCAGCGCATCATGAACACGGCGATGGGGCGGGGTGGAGAGTCGGTGCCGAGCCCGGGGCGAAGTCCGCGGGGCGCGAAAGGGACGCTGAGCAGCGCGATCTCCAGCATGAGTTGATCGACTTGGGTGGCGGAAAATACCCGCCACGTCGTCACGAACGAAAGGAGGCAAATCCAGCAGGTGAGCAGCGCGGCGCGGGGCCAGAGGTTGAGCACGAGGGCGAGGGCGGCCGTGAGCCCGAGCCACGAGACGAGGGCGAGGGCGGTCGGCCCGGAGCCGAGCCAGAAGAGGCTGGGCGCGGAGAGGAAGGCGGCGAGGGGGTTGGGAATGGCGGCCGTGAGTTGCGCGAAAAACGCGGGCAGCGGGGCGAGGCCGTGGGCGCCAATCAGGACCGGTCCCTCGCGGAGAACACCCGCGAAAATAAGGGTATAAACAAGACCGACGGCGCGCAGGAGCAGCCAACGTGGCCAAAGGTAGGTGGCATCGGGGCCGAGAGCGGAGAAAGCGCGGAGCTGTTGCCAAGCGAACCCGGTCAGCCCTTTGGCGGAGAACGCGGCGGGGGTGGAGGCGGCCGGCGCGGGGCTGGGCTGGGTGCGGGGTGGGGGCATGGGTGCGGCGGCGGCGAGGGAAGTGCAGCGGATCGGTTTCGGGGTGTCCAGTTTTCGGGGCGTGCCCGGTGGCGGCGTGAGGTGGGGATCGCCTTATACCAACGTCTGATAGTTTTTGGACTTCCGGAAGGAGAACGGACCTCCCGGTCCGTTGCAGGATTTTGCACCCTTGGCACCCGCCGCAAACTTTTGAAACGGACCGGGAGGTCCGTTCTCCGCATAGTCCAAAAAACAAGGGAGGTCGGTATTCTACCAACTTCCCATGATAGTTGGACTTTCCCCGGTAGCGTCGGGATCTCTGGGCCCGATGTGTCTTGTCCCGCTCCCCGCCGCGAGCCGGGCTGCGGCACATGAAACTGAAGACGAACATTTGCCGGCGGGGATGCAGGACGGGTTGGGGTGAGTAGCTGGCAGACGCGTGGTCATGAACCGCCTTGCACCCGGGGGAAGTCGCGTTAGGCCATAGCTCATGACCACCGTCGAAGTGCCCGTGGATGAACGTTGGCTGGCAAACGCTGGTCTGAATCAGGCCGAGGCCCAGCATGAATTCAGAATGATTCTCGCGGCCAAACTTTTTGAATTGCGCCGGCTGACGCTGGGACAGGCCGCCGAGATGGCGGGGTTACCGGTTTGGAACTTCATGGAGGCGCTTTCACGGCTGGAAGTGTCGGTGATGAACCTGACGGACGAGCAACTGGCGCATGATCTCCAACAGGCGTGAGTTGCTGATCATTTGTGTGCGAGCCCGTTGATCTTGTTGGCGAAGGTGGAGCGCCTGGATTTGTTGCGGGCATTGGCGGAGGAAATATGGATTCCTGCGGCGGTTTGGAAAGAGGTTGTTACCGACGGAGCCCGCCGACCCGAAGTGCTGTCGATCGAGTGGAATTTTTCCCGTGCGATCCAAGTTCCCGACATCGAGCTGGAAGCGGCTTTCCGTTTGCAGGTGGATGCGGGTGAAGCTGCGGCGCTGGCTCTGGCGGCGCACAACCGAAACGCGTGTCTTTTGATGGATGACGCCCGTGGCCGGACGCTGGCGGAGCTGAATAATTTTCGCTGTATCGGCACGTTGGGCTGGTTGGTGCGGGCCAAAAAGGCGGGTCTGGTATCGGCGTTGCGTCCGCTGTTCGAACACTCCGGCTTGCCGGTTGGCATATTGAAGAGCGCCTTTTGAAACGCACGCTGCTGGCAGCAGGTGAATTGGACGGATAGAGTTCACGCGGAACTGAAGTGCTTCCGACGCGTCATCTCGGGCGAGCTGATGGAATACGCTCGGCGGCGCGGTGCGGCATTAAAAGCTTATCGGACGCCGGTGGCGGAGACGCTGGCGCCGGTGTCGTGAGACGGGGCGGGGGAAGGGATTTCTTGCCCGCGAATAACGCGAATGGGAGCCATCAGACCGAGCCGAGCTGGCGGCGAATATCGGCCGGGAGCAGCGGAATTTTTTCAGGGTAGGTTTCGCCGATGCGGATGAGGTCGGCCTCGTCTTTTTTTCGCTTGGAAAGACGGCGTTTGGGATCGGCCCACGCCAATGATTTTCCCCGGATGAGATTTTTCAGCGAGGCGACGAGGGCGGGACAGCCGAGCACCTGCGCCGGTTGGGCGGTGGCGAGGAAATCCTGGTAGCGAGGGTCTTTGGTGAACTGAATGCGCAGGTCGCTACCGGGCTGTTGGGCGTTGAGGGACCACGTTTCCTCTTCCACCTTAAATCCAAGATTCAGCAGGGCTTCGCGGATGGCCGGCAAACGGTGGGTGGCGATGACAAGATCGGCGTCGAGAGTGTAAACGGGCCGCACATAGGTGTTCACGGCAAGGCCACCGATCACGCAATAAGGCCCCAGTTGTTCGCAAAATTGGAGCACGAGTTGGAGATCGTTGAAGCCGGAGTTGCTCGCGGAGTTGAAGGCTTCCTGTGCGGTCATGATTATGAAGTAACCCAGGGCGGTGGGGTCCTGCAACGTGGAATCGCCGGGCGGCGCGCGTTATGGGACGCCGGCGGCGGAGGCGCGCAGGAGCAGCCAACGGGGGATCCCAGGGGAAAAAATAGAGCGCCTTTCAAACTGCGACATTAGCTGTGGAGGGCTCGACCAATACGCGGTGGTCGGGCACAAAAAAGGGCGGCGACCGGATGGTCGCCGCCCTGGATTCTGTTCGTTCAGATGAACGAAGACAGGATTAGAACTTCAGCGTATTCGTCAGCAACCAGGTGCGGGGCGCGGACAGGATATACGTGGCGCCTTCGATGTATTTCTTGTCGAGGGCGTTGTAGATACCGAGCTGCGTGCTGATCTTGTAGCCGAGGACTTCCCATGGGTAGCCGACGTTGAGGTCGAACACCAGGAAGTTACCGGAGGTCAGACCGGCGGCGCGGGGATTCCAATCCACACTGCGGCTGATGATCGTCTGGGACTTGTAGCGGGCGTTGGCACCGAGCGAGAGGCCGGGGACGACACTGGTGAACGTGTATTTGTTGATCGAGTTGGGGGAGAACTCGGGAACGTTCTCGAGACGCTCCCTAAACGACTCTACTTAGTTCGCCCGGCCATCGCCAAAATATCGCTGCGTTGACTCTTCATATTTGAAATCTCCATGCGTAGTTCGTCGCGAAGCACTTCGAGTTGTTTTGGTGACATAAAACCGGCTGCGGCCAATTGCACTTTTTCGTAGGTCGCCTCCATCGTTCGGACATAAGCCTCAATTGCCTCGGCCGTCGGGACTCTCGAGCGCGAGGGAGTATCGATCTGCGCCATGACCTCGCATAATTGCTCCATCTCTATGGACGACATTCCCTCGCCGCGATAAATCATGATTAGGTTGATTTCATTTAGGGCTTTTCGGAATGGGAGGGTTTTAATGTAGCTTTCAACTGCTTGGGTAAGCTGATCACCAAATTTTGCTGTGAGCCGGGTGCGAATCAGTTCTGTTTGTTTACCGAGATAAACCTGCAAATCTACTTTCAGCTCGAACGCCTCCGTTTTAGCATCGGCAAAGGCGATTTCCCTCTCGGCAAGTGTTTGGCGCAAACATGCGATCACTTCCGTTGGCAGCGTCGCCGACAGCTTTATAAGCAATGGCGCAAATTTTCGGTAGGAGTAGCTTTTCAGATACTCGTCCCTGTAGATTTTATCAGTCGAAACCATTCTTAGTGAGGCGGGGTCTTTCCCTGCTCCGTCAGGCCTACTTGGTCTCGGTGTTGAAATTGAAGGAGGCGACGACGGCGCGTTATTGGCGGCTAACAATCTGAATACACAAAAGCTACCGATCAGTATGCACACGGTGACTCCTGTGAGAATTCCGAGGGGTTTTGTTTTCATGAATCGGCTTTTTGGAAGTTGAGAAAAACGGGCGTCGGAATGGCCGACGCCCGCGATTCTAGGTTAGTATAACCAAACTTGGATGTCCAAGTTGGAGGTGTCGTAGCCCACCGTGTGTATTCCGGCTACATAGTCCGTATCTACGGTCAGGCTCCAGTTGTAGGTCCAACTAAAACCCGGAGATGAACTCCAGCTCGTCACTGGATAAGATAGGCCCATCCAGTTGACGTCATACTGCTCCCCGTAGCTCATCTGGGTTTGCAAACCCTGCCCTTGGGGACCCGCGAACGGGATCGAGCCGAATGATAGCGTGGCCACGCCGAGCAGCATGCAGATCATCGCGAGCAATCTAACTATGTTCGTTTTCATATTACTGATCTTTCTTTAGACGACGATCAGTCCAAAGGGGTTGGACTTGGGAAAAAGTCGTCACTGAAAATGTTTCAGTCCTTAGAACCGGGACAGCAATCGAGAACTACGTATCTGCCTTATTATCAATTATTTTTTACACTAGAGTTAGGGTTTATATTTATCCTTAAAAACTTTTTGGAGTAGAAATTTTAGATTACCAGCCTCTGTGGTAGTCACAGAAATAGACAAAAAAAGAGCGGCGACCGTTCGGTCACCGCTCTCAGTTTTATCAACTAACCGCGTTGGCGCTTAGTTAGAATTTCAGTGTATTTGTCAGCAACCAAGTCTGTGGAGGAGACAGGACGACGTTGGTGCTGGAACCTTCGACGTATTTCTTATCGAGGGCGTTGTAGATGCCGAGCTGGGTGCTGACCTTGTAGCCGAGCACTTCCCACGGGTAGCCGACGTTGACGTCGAACACCAAGAAGTTACCGGAGGTCAAACCGCCCGCGCGGGGGTTCCAATCAGCGCTGCGGCTGATGTTGGTCGTGGATTTGTAGCGGGCGTTGGCACCGACCGACAGGCCTGGGACGACGCTCGTGAACGTGTATTTGTTGATCGAGTTCATGGAGAACTCAGGAACGTTCTCGAGGCGCTCGCCGTATTGGAGGTCAGAGTTAATCGTGGCGATCTTACTGGCGTAGGCGGTCGAAGCGGCGGCAGCGATATACCCAGCAGAACCGGGTTTATTGACCGTTGGGTTTTCCAAGGTCTTAGCCGTCCACATCCAGGAGCCGTTCAACACGGACTGGAAGTTGCGCTTGGGGCTCCAGATGAACTCGAAGTCAGCACCTTCGATACGATTCTTCACACCGATTGTGCGCCAACGGGCGATGCGTGAAGCGCCGCTTGCGGCGGCACTGGAAACGAATCCGCCTTGAGCGGAGATTAGAGTTCCAGGAGGCCCGAAGAGAGCGACGTTACCACCGGGGACAAACGCGCCGTTAAGTGGCTCGTTAGCTACAGCTACACCGTCGTCGAGTTTTTGATTCCGACGCTCAGAACGGAACAGGGCGAAGGTGCCCGTGAGCTTGTTGTCCCAGAGTGAGGTCTTCACACCAATTTCAGCGTTAAAGCCGTCTTCGTTTTTGATCACGTCGAAGGCACCGATCTTGGCGAGCGCATCATTAAAGCCTTGGAAGTTGCTGATCGTCTGACCGCGATAGGAGAACGAGCCAGCAGCGTTGAAGTTCGGGTTGGAGGCGTTGAGTGCCCAGGCCCGAGCCGCGTTATAAACCTCAGGCAGCGTGAGTTTGCTGATACCGGAGGCAGTGCCGTTGTTGAGACGGAAAACCTTCGAGTAAGAGGTGTAAACGTTGATGTCCTTGGCGACGGCGTAGGAGAGACCTGCCATCCATGACGTGCCAGCCTGGCGCTGGAAGCCATTCGAGTCACCAGAGTAGCTCGGGCCGTAGTTATATGCACTTGGGTCATATGTGACCTGGTCGGTGAACGCGTAGTTAGGTGGAGCATACCACGGGAAGTTCGACGTGAGGTATTGACCGCTGTCGCGGTTCATTTCGCGGCGGACACCGGCGAGGATGTTCAGGCGATCATCCAGGAGGGAGGCGTTGTAGTTCAGGTAACCGGCTTGGTATTGGGTCTTGTAACCGTCGAGGAGGGTGCGGTTGTAGAGGAACAAGCGGCTAATGTCGGGCGTGATTTCCGCGCCGGGATCGAATTGCGAGTAAACCTGATTGACGGTCTTGATGGCACCGAAACGGTCGCGAATGACTTGGTTGACGGGAACATCGCCCGTCTGACCGCCGCCGAAAGCGCCGCCAGAGGCGGTCGTGCCGGAAATGGTCACGCCCGGATTACCTTGGGCATTGGTGATACCGGGAATCTGGGAGTAGTTAAAGTTGCCGTATGGAGTCGGCTGGTTGGCGTTATACTGCTGGAGCTGCTTCTGGAACTGACCGCCGGCGAGGAGGCGGTGTTTCACGCCCCAGCCGTCGAGCTTGAAAATGAAGTCAACCTGATGGTTTTGAATGCTGCGGTAGTAGCCTGAGGTCGCGCCGCTCTCGAGAGCGTTGAAGGTGCGGCCATCAGCGTAAGGCTGGATGGTGCCTTCGATGCTGTCGTAGCGGGCGGTCTCGTTGGTCAGCACGTAGCGAGCGTCCATCCAGGATACGGGAGCGAACTCCACGGTCATGCTGGGCGTATCGACGTTGTTGATCTGGCGGGAGCCGCGGTTGGTGAAGTTGAAGCCTTCATCATGAACGCGGGAGCCGTCTTTGGCGGTGTAGTAGGCGCCCCGAATGACGCGAGAGAAGAGCGGAGTGTTGTAGTTGCCGGTCGAGGTGCGCACGTCTTGGATGTAGGCGCTTTGGTTGTTAAGGATGCGGGCTTTGTAGGCGGTCGCATCGGCCACACCGGAGGCGGCGATGAGCGCGGCGCTGGGGTTGGCGAAGGCTTGGAACCAACCGTCTGAATAATTCCAGTCCTTTTGGTTATCGTTATAGGTGCCATCGAGATGTTCGAACTCGAAGGTCACTTTGACTTTACCGCTGTCGAAGGGGATCAGGGTCAGATTGGCCGTGATGCTGTTTTCCTTCTTGAACTCGAATTTGCGGAAGCCGCTGCGGTTTTCCCAAGAACCGACGACGCGCATGGCGGCCTTCTTGGAGAGCTGGGTGTTGTTGTCCAGCACCACGCGGTTCATGTTGTTATCGCCGACGGTGTAGCTGAGGGTCGTCGGGATCTTCGCGAACACGGGCTGCTTGGTGATGTAATTGATAACACCACCGGGATAGCCGGCGCCGAAGAACACGGAGGCCGGGCCCTTCACGATCTCGATACGGTCAACGTTGTTCACGTTGTAGCCGATGTAGCGCGAGATGCCGTTACGCAGGAGGGAATTCACACCGAAACCACGGAGCGTGAAACCGCCCTGGGGCGTGGCCGAATTGGACGGACGGCGCATCGAGAAGTTGTTGTCGCCCGCACCGGAGGAGGTGTAGCGGAGCACGTCGGTGATGGAACGGATGTTCGCGTCATCGAGGAAATCCTTCGACATGACCGACACGGACATCGGGATGTTTTGGATCGCCATGTTGATGCGCGTCGCGGTGACCGAGTTGGTGCGCAGGTAACCGTTGTCTTTTTCGCCGGTCACCTCGAAGGCGGTCAGCGTCTGCACGCCGGCATCGGCCTGCATGGAAGAGGTAGCGGCAGGCGCGGCGGCGGCCGTTGTGGTCGTCGTCGTGGTGGTGGAAGCCGCCGGGGCGGTGCTGCCTTCAAGCGCGGCGAGGCGCTTGCGGAGGGCGGCATTTTCTTCCTGGAGTTTCTTTACGGCGTCGCTGTCAGCTGCAAAGCCCATGGGGGCCGAGACAGCCATCAACGCGGCCAAACAGGATACCAAGTATTTCTTGGTCCTGGGGGAGGCGGTGCTGGTTTCTAGTTTCATACGTTGTGTGTGTGGGTTGGTCGTTTCCCGGTCTGGGTGCGGCTAGGAGCCGCGCCGAAGACCGGCAAAAGGGAGGGGGAAAGTGGGGTGGGGTGTGGGGGTAGCGAGGCGAAAGCGTGCGATTATTCTTACGCTATCATCTGACTACTCTGGCTGGCGGCGACCACGAGGGTGGGGGCAACGGTGACGCCGATGCGGCCGATGACCTTGGGGTTGTCGATGCGCCAGACGAGATGATCCACGACCTTGCGCACGAGGGTGGGCAGGTTGATGTCGAGCGCCGGGGGCAGGTGGTCGAGGTTGTGGTAGATGACGGGGTTGTAATTACCGAGAATGGCTTCGAAATCTCGGTCGGACTTGAGGCCGGCAAGACGCATTGAGCGGAAAAGCGATCCGCAAAAATGATCGACCGGGATGTAGAGGCCGGTGGGGCGGGGCGAGGTTTGGTAGAAGCGTTTGGCGAGCGCATCGCTCTCATCGTGCACGGGCACGATCTCAAGGAAGTTCACGGGCTTCGACTTGCCGAGGATACTGTGGACGGTGAGGCCGAGTTCCTTGGCCTGCTCGACAAACGCTTTCACGCGCCAACCGACGGCGCTGTAACCGGTGTCGGCGGCAACGACGGCGACGGATTTGTGGCCGTGCTGATGGAGATAGTTGGCGGCGAGGCGGCCGTTGGCGTCGTTGTCGGGCTCGACGTAGTCGCCGGAGTAGGTCTGTGATCGGCGCGTCATGAACCACACGTGCGGTAGATCGCCGAGTTTGCTCATGCAGGCGGCGGAAGGCTCCATGCCTTGGATAATCACGCCATCGACCTGACGTTCAGCGAGCGTGCGGGGCAGATCGTCGGGCGTGTCGGTGAACAGCACGCTCAGCTCAAGGCGCTGGCGGTCGTTGGAGTGCTGGGTCTGGAGGAGTTGGTCCTGGAACCAATTGAAACTGGAGTTCTTCTTCGCGCCGACGAACCACACTGCGATCTTCTTGGGTGTGGCGAGACGGGATTTCGGGCCGCGACGGCGATGCAGCGGGGTCGGGACGTAGTCGGCGGCGGACATCACGGAGCGCACGCGCTCGAGGCGGTCGGGCGCGACGAGGTGCGGCTGGTTGATGACGCGTGAAACCGTGGCGGGAGATACCTTCGCTTTGCGGGCGATATCGGCGATGAGCAGGGGAGGCATACGAAGTAACCTGAAAGTTTCAGAAAGAATACGCTGAAAGCTCAGGTGGTGGTCAAGGGTTTTTGTTATGGGATGAGTGGGGGAACGGGTTGGGAAAGCGTTTCACGGGAACCGCGCGGCGCATTCTGGTTGAGGCCGCTGTTGGGTCGATGAAATGAGGCCTGCAATAAGCGGCGAAATCAGGCGGGTTTGGCCGCGCGTTTGAAAGCGCGTTTCCAGGCGCCGGCAAAGGCAGTGCGGGCGGCGATGGCGTCGGGCCAGGGATGCGGATTCGTGCTCACGTGGTAGCCATGCGTGCAGCCCAACTCGGGGCAGGTCCAGAGGGTGTTACCCGGGCGGGGACCGCGGAGCCAAAGCGTGAAAAGATCTTCGACGAACGCTAAATAATCACGGAATTCGGAAGTGGGCTGGCCGCGACCGTTGGTAACCGGGATCTGGCAGTGCTGGCTGTTAAATGGTCGCAAATGAAACAGTTGGGAATGTTGAATCGACTCGGGCCACGCGAGCAGGCGCGCCGAATAGTCTTTCGGCATCATGTGTTTCGAGACCGCGAAATGTGAATGATCCCATGTCACGGGCATGATTTCGCGCGTGGCCCTTTTGTAGAGACGGGCGATCTCGGTGAATTTCTCCGGAGTTTCCGTCGAGGTGTCGCGGTGGGTTTCGATATGCACACCGAGGCCCAGGGAGCGGGAGAGTTTGATCAGCTTGACGGCCATGGCCGCCGCTTTGACGGGTGGCGTATCATGGTTCATTAACTGGATGTTAATGAAGTGTGCGCCCAGGTCGCGTTGCGCCTGTAGACGGGGTTTGGCCACGGCGAGATCGCTGCAATCGAAACCGCTGAGCAGCACCAAGCCGCGTTTGTCGGCGCCGGCTTTTAGCTCCGGCGTGACGTAGGCGCAGACGCCGTCGAAACCGGCGGCTTGGATGGCGTTGAGCTTCTGGTCGAGCGACCACTCGCGGACCTTGGAAGGCCAGTCATGCATCGACCAAGGGGAGGCACACTGAATAAGACGAGGAGCGGGTTGAGAGGGCGAAAGCTTCATTCTGAAATTTCAGCGAAAATACTGATTGAAATCTGAAAAATGACGAGATCATTCTGAAATCATCATTGCACCCCGCATGAGTTCCGCGCCGGCCACCCCTTTACTCCCCCGTATCTATGTTTTGGGGTGGGCTGCGCATGGGCCGGGCTTTTTTTGGAGATTTGCGTGCAAATCAACGACTCTAGTTAGTCGCGAAGGGGTGGGTTTCCGGAAAACTACGGAACAGAACCCCTCGCGAACCTGCTCCCGCCTTAACCTCGGGATTTTCTGACCCGTGGCGCTCAACTTTTTTCTCTCATGAAACCGTTTGTGGATTCCGCCGTTTGGATCTGGTCGCCCGAAGGCTCGCATGCCGTGCCTCCGCCTTCAGGCTCGTCGCCGTCGCACTATCAGGTGCGGATGTTTCGGCGGACGTTTGACGTCGCCGATCTAAAGGCGGCGGCGCTGACGGTTCACGTTTCGGGCGACAGCCGCTATCTCTTTTTCTGCAATGGCCACCTAGTCGGGCGCGGTCCGGCGAAGGGCGATGTGAACCACCACTTTTATGAGACGTTCGATCTTGCGCCGCTGCTGCGCGCAGGCCGCAACGTCCTCGCGGCGCTCGTGCTCGATATGTCGCGTATCGCCCATCGGCCGGCGCTGCTCGGTGCGCCGTGTTCCGTGATGACCTACACCGGCGGATTTGTGCTTGAGGGTGCGTTGCGCGACAAGGCCGGCGCGGTCGTGACGGAACTGCGCACGGATAAGAATTGGCGCGTGGCGGTGGACACGGCGCATCGTTTTCAAAACGAGAACACGACGTTCGAGGGTTATCTCGGCTATTTCGAACACCGCGTGTCGGGCCTCACTCCCGCCGGCTGGAATCTGCCGGAGTTCAATGATGCCGCGTGGTCCGAGGCGCATGTGTTGTTCAAGGCCGAGCTGCTGGAAAACCGCCGCGATCCCACGAGCCCCTACGGCCTCGTGCCGCGTATGATTCCGATGCTCGAAGAAGAGCGGATTGATCGCTTCACGGATGTGTTCGTGCCTGGTGGCAAGGACGCGCCCGACGGCTGGCTAAATCTCATCGAGAGCGGTCGCGCAGTCACGCTGCCGGCGGGCACTGAGATCGAGGTGATCCTCGATCATGCGACGCTGACGTCTGCGTTTCCGCAGCTCGCGGTGTCGGGTGGCGCGGGCACGACCCTGCGTCTGATTTACGCTGAGGCGCTACGGCTGCCGTGGGGCACGCCCGGGGCGACGTTGCTCGGCAAAAAACAATCGCTCGCGAATCTCGCGTCGCACTTCGCCGACGAGAACACGAGTTGGACCTTTGATCGTCGCGGCAAAATCACCGGTTGGTGTGATATCTGGGAGCCGGCGGGCACAGGCACCGCGACGGCGCCGGAAAAATTTGAGCCGCTGCACTGGCGCGCCTACCGCTACGTCGGCCTGCGGATCAAGGTGGGCGCGACGCCGCTCACGCTGCACGCCTTCACGCAGCGCTACACGGCTTACCCATATCAGATCGCGGCGACGTTTGCCTCGTCCGATGCGCGGCTCGACCGCGTGTGGACCGCGAGCCTGCAAACGATGCAGCTCTGCTCGCACGAGACGTTCGAAGACTGCCCGCACTACGAGCAGATGCAGTATGCGGGCGACACGATGATCACCTCCAAGATCGCGATGCTTGCGACGGGAGATTACCGGCTGAGCCGGCAGGCGCTTTATCATTTCGATTGGTCGCGGCTTTCCGACGGCCTCACGCAGAGCCGTTATCCCTCGCGTCTCGTGCAGATCATCCCGACGTGGTCGCTGCACTGGATCACCAACATCCGCGACTATTTCATGTGCTCCGGCGACGCCGCGACTGTGCGCGACATGCTGCCGGGCGTGCGTGCGGTGCTCGACTGGTATCGCCGTCACACCGATGCGAGCGGCCTGCCCGCCAAGCTGCCGTTCTGGAACATCACCGACTGGTGCCCGTGGTGGCCACGTGGCGTGGTGCCCGGTGCCGACGCCGGCCCGACGACGATCCTCAGCGCGCAATACATCCAGGGCCTCGCCGACCTCGCCGAACTGCTCCGCCAGCTCAACGACCCGCGCCACACCAGTGAGATCATCGCGCTGGAAAACGAAGCCGCGCGTCTGCGCCCCGGGTTGCACGCGCTCACGTGGAGCGAGTCCGAAGGCCTCTACTTTGATCGTCCCGGCGGTCCCGAAGTTTCCCAATACGGCAACGCGTGGGCCATCGTCGCGGGCGTCGCCGGCGAGCGCGAACGCACTGCCATCATGAAGCGGTTTCCGAACGACGAGAAACTCGCGCCCGGCTCGTTCTTCTGGTGGCACACGGGCTTCACCGCGTTGGCGAAAAGCGGTCGTTACGACGAAATGCCGCGGCATCTCGGCCCGTGGTATGAGTCGCTCGATTACGGGCTCTCCACGTTCGTCGAGGAAAACTCCTACTGGCGTTCGCTCTGTCACGCGTGGTCCGCGCATCCCGCGTTGGAGTTCCTCAACCGCATCCTCGGCGTCACGCCGACCGCGCCCGGTTTCGCACGCGTCACCATCGCGCCTAATCTCTGCGGACTCACCCACGCCGCCGGCAGCGTGTGCACGCCGCACGGCCCCATCGAGGTCTCGTGGCGTGTGGCCGACGGCGGCTTCGCTCTCGTGATCAACGCCCCTGCCGGCCTCGACATCACCATCGTGGTTCCCGATGCGCCCGCGACGACGCGCCGTTTTAACGGCGGCAAGTTCAGCGAAACTTTCAAGCTCCCCTCCGCCGTCTGATGTCTCTGCGCCTCGAAAACATTGCTGGTTCCGCCGTCACCGTCTTCGTGGGTGACACGCTGTTGTTGCGCTATGTTTACGTGCCCGCCACTCCGGCCAACGAGTCGTCGCGCCCCTATGCGCATCCGGTCAACACGCTCGCCGGCGACACGCTCACTAATTTTCGCCCCAACGATCACCCGTGGCACCACGCGCTCAGTTTCACCCTGAACCACGTCTCGGGCGTCAACTTCTGGGGCGGTCCGACCTGTCTGCCCGGCGTGGGCTATAAGCTGCTCGATAATCACGGCGCGCAGCACCACCTCGCGTGGACGACGCTCGCGGTGGACGCCGCCGGCACCACCGCCACGCTGGTGCACACGCTGGCGTGGCGGCGACTGGACGAAATTCTTTTCCACGAGGAGCGCTCGCTGGTGATCACCATCGCCACCGATGCCGCCGCGCCCTCGTGGTCGCTGCGCTGGCGCAGTCGGCTCGTGAATGTCAGCGGTCGCACGCTGTCGCTCGGCAACCCACATTCTTACGGCGGGCTCGCGGGGTCGCACTATAACGGCCTGCAGTTTCGCGGCGCGCGCGAGCTCCTCGACGATCACCTCGATCCCACGATCAAAATCACCGCCGAGGGCGGCCTCGAGGGCATCCCCGCAGTGCATGGAGCCTCGGCTCGCTGGATGGAGTGGCACGGTCAACTCGACGGCTCGCTGCGCCGGGTGAACATTCGTTTCGAAAACAATCCCGGTCCGTTGCCTTGGTTCGTGCGTCGTAACTACCCGCTGGCTGCTCTGCCCGTGCAGTTCGATCACGACCTCGAAGTTTCACCCGGAGCGGAACTTTCGGTCGATCATACGCTCACCATTAAATCCATCCCATGAACTTCGACCGCCGCACATTTCTTCAGAACCTCGGAGTAGGTGCCGTCGGCGCGTTCGCGCTGGGCACGGCTTCCCGTGCCGCCAGCTCTGCTCCTTCCGCTGCGCCGGTGCTGCCGGCCTTCGATGCGAAGTCGTCTGACGCCTATTGGCGCGCCGTTCGCGCGCAGTTCCCGCTGCTCGACGATCCGGTTTACCTGAACGTCGGCGGTCTCGGGCCGACGTCGCAGCCGGTGTTGGACAAAGTGTTTTCGACGATGCTCAAGCTGCAGGAGCATTCCGAAACGGGCTTCGGCCTGATCGAGCCGGCCCGCGAAACGCTCGCGCGCTACCTCGGCGCCAAGCCCTCCGAAATCTGTTTTACCCGCAACGCCACCGAGGCGAATTCCATCATCGCCGCAGGCCTCACGCTGCGCGAAGGCGACGAGGTTATCTTCGAGTCCCACGCCCATCCCGGCGGCTCCTTCCCGTGGTTTAACCAGGCGAAGTTGCGCGGCGTGAAGGTGAAGCTCTTCGAGCCCGACAACGCCAGCCCCGAGGCCAATCTCGCGCGCATCCGCGAACTCGTCACGCCGCGCACGAAGGTCATCCAAGTCAGCCACATCACCTGCACCAACGGCCTCGTGATGCCGGTGCGCGCCATCGCCGAATTCGCGACCTCGCGTGGGATTTGGTTCCACATTGATGGCGCCCAGTCGGTCGGCATGATCCCGGTAAATTTTCACGCCATCGGCTGCGATTCTTACGCCGTCAGCGGCCACAAATGGCTCGGCGGACCGCATGAGTCGGGCCTCTTTTATCTGCGGCAAGACAAGCTGGAATCCGTCGCCACGACGGAGATCGGCGCCCATTCTGGCGAGCTGCCGTTCCTGCCGGGCGAACTCAAATACGTCGATGGTGCGGCCCGCCACGAATACGGCACGCGCAACGCCGGCCTCATCGCGGGCCTCGCCGAGGCCGTGCATTTCCAGGAGCGCATCGGCATCGAGCGCATCGCCGCGCACGGCCGTGAGCTGGCCACGCTGCTGCTCACCGAACTCTCGAAGATCGACGGCATCACGATGCTCACGCCGCGTCACGACGAGCTGCGTGGTTCAATCACGACGATCCGCCATGCGCGCGCCGACGCCTCGACGCTCTTCGGCTACCTCGTGAAAGAGCACCACCTGCGCTGCCGGCCCGTGACCGAGCAGAAGCTCAACGCCGTCCGCATCTCGACGCACGTCTTCAACTCCCGCGCCGAGTGCGAGCGCGTCATCGCCGGCGTCAAAGCCTCGGTTCGCGCCCTCTGATTATCATGGCATTGCTTGAGCAGATTTCACCACTGGGCTCCGCGACCGCGCTCAACGCGGTCGCGGGCTCCCTGCCGGTATCCCGCTCAGGGCGTCTCGATCTCTGCGATCAAATCAAGTTCCACCGGAGCACCCATGGGCAGCGTCGAGGTGCCGAGCGCCATGCGGGCATGGCGACCCTTGTCGCCGAAGACGGCCACGAACAAATCCGACGCGCCGTTGATGACCTTGGGCTGCGTGGTGAAGTCGTCGGTGCAGTTCACGAAACCCGTGACCTTCACGATGCGCTTCACCTTGGTGAGATCACCGACCTCCGCCTTGAGCGCCGCGATCAGTTGCAACGCGCACGTGCGCGCGGCTTCCGCGCCCTGGGCCTCGGTGAGTTCGCGGCCGACCTTGCCGACGATAAATTTTCCGTCGGCGCCGCGCGCGAGTTGTCCGGCGAGAAACACGAGGTTGCCGCTGCGCACGGCGGGCACGTAGTTCGCAACCGCGGCCGGCACCGTCGGCAGCGTGAGGCCCAGCGCCGCCAGTTTTTGCTCGGGCGAAGTGGATTCCGCCGCTCGGGCGGTGATGAGCAGACAAAGAAAGGTCAGCAACAGATGCAGGTAGGTTTTCATAAGGGTTTAGGCCTAAGCCGGAGCAACCCGCCGCGCGTCGCAATCCCGTAACTCGAAATTTTACCGTCATGATGAAAATAAAATCCCTGCTGCTGTCCTGCGCTTTCGGCGCCCTGATGACGGGTCTCTCCTCGCTCCGGGCCGCCGACGTCTCCGCGCCGACGCACGACATGTATCTCTGCGTCACAATCAGCAGGAACTACGTGATCGGCTCCAAGCTTGTGACCGACAGCGGCGTCTATCGCCGCAATGCCGAAGGCGCTTTTCAGCATTTCGGTGTAAATTTTCCCTTTGTCCTAAACATCGCGTTTGATCCCCGTGATCGCAAGCGGTGCTACGCCGTCTGCATCAACGGCGTCCTGCAATCGACCGATGGCGGCGTCACGTGGGGCATCGGCAACAGTTGGGACATGACCGAGGCGAAGGATGTCTGCATCGATCCCAACCTGCCCGATCACGTTTACCTCGCGCTCCCCGACGGCGTCGCCGTCACCACGGATCGCGGTGCGACGTGGGTGCGTCAGGAAAAAGGCCTGCCCGAGCGCGGCAAATACACGCAGACGATTCACGTGGATCGCACGAAGGCCGGTCGCGTGCTCGCCGGTTGTGAAGCGGGTATCTATCTCACCGAAAACGGCGCCAAATCGTGGCGCCGAGTTCTACCGACCACTGAGACCGTTACTGACATCCAGCAATCTCCGCACGATCCGAAACTTTGGTATGCGACGACCCAGGCCGAGGGCCTGCAGGTCTCCCGCGATGGCGGCGCGACGTGGAAGCAGGTCGCCGCGATCCCCTCGGCCGAGGCGATCTACAACATCGCATTCGACGCCACCAACGCGCGCCGCATGGCGATTTCCAGTTGGGTTTACGGCGTGTTCACGACGGAGGACGGCGGCGAGACTTGGGTGGAGCGCAATGCCGGCCTGTCGGCGGAGCACACCGCTTTCCGCGTCGGTATCGACCCCGATAACGGCCGCCTCTACGTGAGTCTTTACCGCGAGGCGATGCTCGCCTCCGACGACTTTGGTCGCTCGTGGAAAAACGTCGCCAGCCTCGAGGGTGCGACCGTTTACAACTACGTCTTCGTTTCCAAGACGGCGAAGTGAACCGCAACCCGCGCTCCCCTGATCTATGAAGACCCCATCTTTTTCGCTCGCCGTCCTCTCCGCACTTGTCGGTTTTTCCGCGGCATCGCTCTTTGCGCAGCCTTCGTTCAAAGGCCCCGTGCCGTCGCTCAAGCCCGTGGAACGCGCCGACCACCGTCGCACCGCCTACTTTGACCGCATCGACGAGGTGCTCACGTGGCGCGCCGGCCCGGTGAAAGCCGATGCTCCGCTGATCACCGACATGGCGGTCATCGCTTCCAAACTCGCGCGCCGCGAAGACTCCGAGCTGTGCTCGCGCAGCGTGATCGCGCTGATGAAAGAACCCGGCAGCGGCCCGTTCTGGATGTTTCCCACCACGTGCATCGCCTACCTCGGCCAAGGCCAGTTGACGCCCGAAGCGCAGGTCGCGATTCGCAAGGCGTGGGGCTCGACGCTGCAGTTGCGCGGCGACACCGAGAATCACTGGGCGATGTATTACTCGTCGCTCTATCTGATGGCCCAGCTCTACCCCGACGAAGCGCCGGGCACGTGGTATTCCGGCAAAAGCTCGACGGCGAACTTGGTCGAGGCACGCGACTACCTCATCCATTGGATGGACCTCGCGACCACGATTGGCCAGGGCGAGTTCAACCCCACCCACTACATCGGCGAGTATGCGATTCCGATGCTCTACCTCGCGACGTGGGCGAAGGACCCCGCGATGCGCGTGCGCAGCCACATGATGCTCGACTGGCTGCTCGCGGATCACGCTGCCAACACCCTGCGCGGTGTCTTGCGCGGCGCCAACGCCCGCACCGACGACTCCTCGCTCATCGAGCGTTGGAACGCGTTGGCATCATTTTTCAGTTGGGTGATGTTCGGCAACACCCCCACGACTGCGGCCTACGGTGGCTGGGGCATCTACTTCGCCGCCGTCGCGAAAAACTACGAGTTGCCCGAGGTCATCTACCGCATCGCGACGGATCGCGACACCGATTACATCCAGCGCGATCTGAAGCGCACGCGCCGCCGCTGGCGCAACAGCGACGTGTCGATGGCCCCGATCTACAAGACGAGTTACATGCGCGCCGACTATGCGGTCGGCTCTTATCAGGGCGGGATCAGCGATCCGATTCAGGCGCATGTGTGGGATGTCACCTGGGCCGTCGCCGATCCTCGCGGCGTTCACAATACGATGTTCTCCATGCACCCGATTTCCTCGGGTTACGATATGCAGATGTATTTTACGGAGCTCCCCGACCAGATGATCAAGGGCGTCGCCAAAGAGGGAAAGCCCTCCTACGACACGCCCGACAAGCTCCTCGGCAGCTCGCGCTTCGAGCAGGTTTTCCAAGACCTCGACACCGTGATCGCGCTCTATGCCATTCCTCCCGGCACGCGCTTCCCTCACATCAACGGCTTCATCTCCGGCGATCTCGTCGGCCTCACTCAGGATGCCTCCGGCTGGATCTTCGCGCGCGGCGGCGATACCTTTTTGGCCTACCGTCCGCTCGCGCCCTATACGCTGGAGCCGCTCACGAAATATAAATCCATGTGGACCGGCGAACGCGTCGCCAGCACCGACCAGCGCCTCGTGAGCCCGCATCTGAACAACGGCACCATCGTGCAGGCCGCGTCCGTGAGCGAGTTCAAGGACTACGCCGCCTTCCAAGCCGCCATTCGCGCGCTGCCGCTCACGTTCAAACTGGAGCCCACACCCACCGTCACGTTCAAAACCCTGCGCGGCAAAACCGTCACCACCACCTACGGCGCCACGCCCGTCGTCGATGGCAAAAAGATCGACTACGCCGCCTGGAAACTTTTTCAAGGCCCCTACCTCAACGCCGAGAAGGGCTCGCGTAAACTCACCATCAGCCACGGCGCGCTCGAACGCGTGCTTGATTTCAACACCCTCACGATCACCGACCGCGTAAAATGAAAACCCTACGTCAAATTTCATTCAAAAGTGGGGCGGACTTCAGTCCGCTCTCAAAGGCGCTCCAAGGCGGACTTAAGTCCGCCCTACTCGGACTCGTCATCGCCGCGGCATCCGCCGCGTCCTCCGTCGCCGTGCCCGCGTATGATTTTTTCATCTGCGCGAATATTAACCGCAACTACGTCATCGGTTCAAAGATCGTCACGACCAACGGCATCTTTCAGCGCGCCGCCGCCGGCGACTGGCAACACCTCGGCTACAACGACACCGGCATCAGCGCGCTCGCCTTCGATCCCCGCGACCGGAACGTCATCTACACGACCGGCAACAACGGTCTCTGGCGCAGCCTCGATGGCGGCAAGTCGTGGCGCATGTGCAACGACTGGACGATGACCGAGGCCCGCGACGTCGCGGTCGATCCGCACGCGCCCGATCACGTTTACCTCGCACTGCCCGACGGCCTCGCCGCCTCTACCGATCGCGCGCAGACGCTCGTGCGCCGCGAAAACGGCCTGCCCGCCCGCGGCAAATACACGCAGGTGGTAAAGGTGGATCGCACCCGCGCCGGCCGCGTGCTGCTCGGCTGCGAACGCGGAGTCTATCTCACCGAAAACGGCGCCGAACTCTGGCGCCAGGTTTTGCCGACGAAGGAAATGGTCCTCGACCTCCAGCAGTCGCCCCACGACCCGCAGGTGTGGATCGCGGTTACCCAAAGCGTGGGTGCATGGCGCTCCACAGATGGCGGCTTGACGTGGGCCCAACTCCCCGGCGTCCCGCTCACCCATCCGCTCTACAACGTCACCTTCGACGTCACCGATGCGAAGCGCCTCGCCATCGGCAGCTGGGGCCTCGGCGCGCTCACGAGCGAAGACGGCGGCCAGACCTGGGTGGATCGCAACGCCGGTCTGCCCGAGCCTCATCGCGTGTGTCGCGTCGGCGTCGATCCCAGCGGCCAACTCTACGCGAGTGTCGTCGGTGCGACGCTCTTCGTCTCGGCCGATTTCGGCCGCACGTGGAAGCCCGATTCGCTCGCCGGCTCGGTCGTGAATAAATTTCTCCTGCAGCCCAAGAGCGTGAAGTAACCCCCCCGCCGACCCGCCATGAAACGCCCGCTTTTTTCCCTTTTCGTCTTCGTCGTCGCTGCGATCACCGCCTCGGCCCAACCTTCCTTCGAGGCCGCGCCGCCCTCGACCGCGCCGGTGCTTGATGCCAAGCAACGCCGCGCCGAATACCTGCACCGTGTCGATGAGGCCCTCACTTGGGCCGCCGGCGGCGGCCAGGCCAAGACCGATGACCCTGCCAAGCTCGATCTCGCCATGATCGCGGCGAAGATTGTGCGCGGCGAAGATCTTGCCGGCTGCTCGCAGCGCGTGATCACGCTCATGAAGGAGCCCGGCACCGGCCCGTTCTGGATGTTCCCGACCGTCTGCATCGCCTACCTCGGCCGCGACAAGCTCACGCCCGAGGCCCTGGCCTCGATCCGCACCGCATGGCGCACGACGCGCCAGCTTCGCGGGGACACGGAGAACCATTGGTCGATGTATTACCTTTCGCTCTACCTCATGGCCGAACTCTATCCCAACGAGCCCGCCGAGACGTGGTATTCCGGCAAATCATCCGCCGAGAATCTCGCCGAGGCGCGGGCCTACCTCATCCACTGGATGGATCTCACCACCACGGTCGGTCAGGGCGAATTCAACACCACGAATTACATCGGTGAATATGTGATTCCCCTCCAGTTCCTCGCCAACTGGGCCAAGGACCCCGAGATGAAACAGCGCGGCAAGATGATGCTCGATTGGTTCTTCGCCGAACTCGCCGTCAGCACCCTCAACGGTGTCCTTCGCGGCCCTAACTCCCGAGCCGACGAAGGCTCGATCATAGAGCGCTGGCAGTCGATGTCCTCGTATTTCAGCTGGCTCCTCTTCGGCAACACTCCGCCCACTTCGGGTTACAGCGGCTGGGGTCTCTACTTCGTGCCACTCGCCAAAAACTACGAGTTGCCCGAGGTGATCTATCGCATCGCGACCGACCGGCCCACCGAGTTTTTGCAACGCGACCGCGCACGCGTTCGCCGTTTCTGGCGCTACAGCGACGAACTTTCGCCGCCGGTGTATAAGACCAATTACGTCCGCAAAGATTACGCCGTGGGCTCGACCACCGGCGGCCGGATGGACCCGATTCAGGCGCACGTGTGGGATGTCACCTGGGTTGAGGCCGATCCGCGCCGGAAACATCCCACGATATTCTCCCTGCATCCGCACTCCGCGCCCGAGGCCATGATGGCCACCTTCGTCACGAATCCCGAACCGATGATCAAGGACGTCACCTTCGAGGGAAAGCCGTCCTACGATTCTCCTGACAAGACCATGGGCTGCTCGCCCTACGAGCGCGTGTTCCAAGACCTCGACACCGTGATCGCGCTCTACGACATCCCGGTCGGCACGCGTTTCCCCCAAATAAACGGCTTCTTCTCGAAAGACCTCCTCAACGTCACCGAGGACAAATCCGGCTGGATCTTCGCCCAGGGTGGCCGCACCTACCTGGCCTACCGCCCGCTCGCCGGTTACGAGTGGATCAAGTATCTCCACTACACGAGCGGTTGGGCCAAGACGCGCCTCGATCTCGGTGGCCGCCTTCTCATCAGCCCGCATTTGAAAAACGGCACCATCGTGCAAGCCGCGAGCATGAGTGAGTTCAAAGACTTCGCCGCCTTCCAAGCCGCCATCAACGCGCTCCCACTCACGTTCAATCTCGAGCCCACGCCCTCCGTGCAGTTCACGAGCCTGCGCGGTAAAAAGATCACGTTCACTTACGGCCAGACGCCGGTCGTGGACGGCCGCGCGATCGACTATTCGAAGTGGAAACTTTTCGAGGGCCCGTATCTCAACGCCGAGATCGGTGGCCGCAAACTCACCCTCACGCACGGCCAGCTCGAGCGCGTGCTTGATTTCAACACCCTCAAGGTCACCGACCGCGTGAAATGAAAACCCTACGCCATGCCTGCTCCGAAAGTAGGGCGGACTTCAGTCCGCTCTCCCGGGCGATGCTGGGCGGACTGAAGTCCGCCCTACTGCTGGCGACCGCGCTTTGTTTCTCGACGACGCTCTGCGCGCAGGCGACGCCCGCGCCGTTGCCCGTGGTGACCGAGCTGCTCGCGGATCGCTCCGGTTATGAGTTGCTCGGCCGGCTCTGCGACGATTTCGGCGGGCGCCTCACCGGCAGCCCCGCGAGCGAGGGTGCGATGAAGGCACTCATCAAAGAACTGAGCGCGCTCGGTCTCAAACCCGAGCAGCAGAAATTCACGATGCCGGGCTGGGTGCGGGGCGACGACGAGGTGACGCTGCTCGCGCCGTTGCCCTCGCCGCGCCGTCTGCGCGTGGCCGCGCTCTCCTACACGCAGCCGCACACGCCGTTCGAG